>JAILON010000104.1 GCA_024690865.1 Treponema sp.
CTTGTTTCACACGTCCGCCCGTGATGCAATTCTGTCACGCCCGTGACACACGACGCCAGCAGGTGCGTAGCGTCGTGGGCGTAGCCTCCGTCACGCCCGTGCCACTGTTCCGTCACGCCCGTGACACAGTTCCGTCACGGCCTATGCCGCAGTTCCGTCACGCCCGTGCCACAGTTCCGTCACGCCCGTGCCGCAGTTCTGTCACGCCCGTGCCGCAGTTCTGTCACGCCCGTGCCACACGACGCCAGCAGGTGCGTAGCGTCGTGGGCGTAGCCTCCGTCACGCCCAGTGCGGCCTGACAGCTGGCCGCACGCCTGGGGCAAAGTGGCCGCCTTTGGCGTTTTTTTCCTACACAAAATGAAACAAGTGGTGTATAATACAGGTAGTGTATAATAGTAGAAATATGAACGGGAACATCGCCCCCGGTCTGGCCACGAAAATTGCAATCATCATTTCCTCGATGCTCCTGGCAGTCAACCTGCTTCTGGGAACCATCCTGACACTGCATTCCCGCGAGGCGATGAAGACGCTCGTCCAGGGCCGCATGCTCGACGTGGCCAACATCGCTGCGGACATGCTGGACGGCGATGTCCTTGAGTCGCTGCAGGCCGAAGACGAAGGGACCCCCGGCTACAATATGATACGGGAAACCCTGTCCGTGTTCCTGGAGAACGTGGGACTGGACTACATATACAGCATCCGGGACGAAGGGAACGGACGCTTCAGCTTCATCATCGACCCGGACCCTGAGGATCCGGGGGCCTTTGGGGAACTGCTCCCGTACACCGACGCGCTCTTCGAAGCCAGCCAGGGAGTTCCCTCCGTGGACGGGAAGCCCTATGCCGACAGGTGGGGCAACTTCTACAGCGCGTACAGCCCCGTGTTCGACAAGGCGGGCAAGGTTGCGGGCATCGTGGGCGTCGATTTTTCCGCCGGCTGGTACGATTCCCAGGTTTTGGAGCAGACGCGCTTCATTTTCGTGAACAGCATCGTAGAGATTGTCTTTGCCATCCTGTTCGTCCTTGTGGTGACCAGGCGGCTCCGCAAGAAGATTGGCCGCATGACCGAGGAGCTTGGGGAACTTGCCAAGGACGTGGACGACCTGACCAGGGAGCTGCAGCAGGACGAGGGGCGGGATGTCCCCGCCATCGTGCAGGACGGCGGGGCGGAGGAGCTGGGCGGGCGCATCCACAGCATAAAGGAGGGGCTTCGCAGCTACACCCAGAACGTCCATACCCAGGCAAACGGCATGATTACGGCCCTTTCTTCCAACTACCAGGGCGTGTACTACATCAATCTGGACAGGGACGAGGGCGTGTGCTACCTACCCAACCCGCTGTTGGACCAGGGGCTGAACCAGGGGGACCACTTCCCCTACATGGACACGATGATTTCCTATGCCGCCACCTATGTCTCCGAAAAATACCGCGACGCCTTCCGCCGCTTCCTTGCCCCCGGTGCCATTGCAAGGCGGCTTGCAAACGAGCGGATTGCCAATTTCTTCTATACGACGGAGCGCAACGGGAAGGAATCCTATGAGATGGTCCGCGTGGCGGAGCTGTCTTCCGGGGAGGACCTTGCCGGGCAGACCGGACGGCGGGTGAGCGAGGTGGGCCTTGGCTTTACTTCCGTGGACGACGAAACCCGCCGTACCCTGCTCCAGAACCAGGTGCTGCGCGACGCGCTCAGCGTTGCCGAAGGGGCCAGCAAGGCCAAGACCGCGTTCCTTTCCAGCATGAGCCATGAGATACGCACCCCCATGAATGCGATAATCGGGCTGAACCGGCTTGCCCTGGACGACCCGGACATTTCCGCCAGCACGCGCGAGAATCTGGAAAAGATAGGAAGTGCCGCGGACCACCTGCTTGGCATCATCAACGACATACTGGACATGAGCCGCATAGAGGCGGGCAAGCTGGTGCTCAAGTACGAGCCCTTCTCGCTTGCCAGCCTGCTGGACCAGGTGGACATAATGATCGGCGGCCAGTGCGCCGACAAGGGCCTGGTGTGGAACTGGACCCTGTCTGTGGACGGGGAGGGCTTCTACCTGGGCGACGGCATGAAGCTCAAGCAGGTCATCATAAACATCCTGGGGAACTCGGTGAAGTTCACGCCCGCAGGGGGGACCGTTTCGCTTGCGGTGGACAGGCTCAGGAACTACGCGGGCAAGTCCGTGTTCCGCTTCACGATGCAGGATACGGGAATCGGCATGAGCAGCGACTTCCTGCCCAAGCTCTTCGATCCGTTCAGCCAGGAGGACGGTTCCACCAAGACCAAGTACGGCAGCACGGGCCTTGGCATGTCCATCACCAAGAGCATCGTGGAGATGATGAACGGGGAAATCAAGGTCCAGAGCGAGCAGGGCGTGGGCACGACCTTCACCGTCACGGTGACGCTGGACGACTGCACGGACGTTCCCTCCGCCGGGCAGGAGCCGGACGGGCAGGCGGGCAGGAAGGCCGCGGACGGGGCCGCAGTTGATTTGACGGGGCGGCACGTCCTTGTCGCCGAGGACGTGGAGGTGAATGCTGAAATCCTGAAGCGGATCCTGGACACGCATGGCGTTGAAAGCGACCTTGCCCCGGACGGGCGGAAGGCGGTGGAAGCCTTTGCTGCGAGCGCCGTCGGCCATTACGATGCAATCCTGATGGACATGCGGATGCCGGAGATGGACGGCCTTGAGGCCACGAGGGCAATCCGCGCGATGGACCGGGAAGACGCGAAGGGCATCCCGATCATCGCCCTGACTGCCAATGCCTTTGACGAGGACGTGCAGCGCAGCCTCCAGTCAGGGCTCAACGCCCACCTTTCCAAGCCTATCGATCCCAAGCTCCTCTTTGAAACGCTGGCGGGACTGCTGGGATAGTCGGTGACGTGACCGTGACGTGGAATTTAGTTTTTACTGGATGTATAAATAAAAACGTATTTCCGCTGGGTGTCCCCATACGCTCGCCGAGATTGCATCTATATCATGCGTATATTCAGCACATGCGGACAGGTCCACAAGGACCATGGGGCAATCAAACGCTCGCTATGGGGCCTACGCCCGTTGGGCCCCCGCTCCATACGTTTTTATGTAGGATTCACCCATGATAACTGATTTCCGTGTCGGTCTTCGGTCGCCCTCTTTACATTTTTTTAAAATGTGTCATAATAGGAATTGCAATACGAAAGCAAACTGGAGTTCATGAATGGCAGACATATCCGCAATCATTACCCGCAAGTCGCTGAAGGCGAAGCAGAAGGCCGCGATACGGACCGTGAAGGCCCAGGCGAAGGAGAAGATTGAAAAGCTCAAGAGGGAGTCGTTTGACGGCGAGGATGACGATCTTGCCCTGAGCAGGGAACAGAAGAAGCGTCTGCGTTCGGAACGGCTGGCGGCGGGCATTGCCTACTCTTCCAAGATGCCGAGGGAATACACGGTGGGGGAGGACATCTTCAACTCCATCAGCCACGGCATCGGGGCCGGGCTGAGCATCGCCGCGCTGGTGCTCCTCATCATCCGCGCCCTGAACCATTCCGTGCCGTCCCGCGCGGGCCTTTCGGTCTTTGCCTGCACAGTGTACGCGAGCGCCTACTTCATCATGTACATCCTTTCCACGCTCTACCATGCGATGAATCCCTACGGGGCCAGGCGGGTCTTTTCCATCCTGACCCACGACGCGATATACTTCCTCATCGGGGGAACGTTCACGCCGTTCATCCTGCTGGAACTGGGGGGCAGGCCCGGCTGGGTCCTTTTTGCCGTCCTGTGGCTTGCCGTCGCGGCCCTGATAGCCCTCTACTCGTCGTTGGGCAAGAAGATCCGCGCCTTTTCCATTGCGGCCTACCTGGTCCTGGGCTGGTTCTTCATCCTGCTGTTCGCCGCATTTGGCGTGGGGGGACTGCCCCGCGTGAGCGAACGGCTGCTGCTCGTGGGGGCGGCGGCCTACAGCTTTGGCGGCCTGTTCTTCCTCATGCCCAAGTACAAGTGGTGCCACAGCGTGTTCCATGTGTTTGCCCTGCTGGGCAGTGTCCTGCACTTTTTCGCCGTCTGGTACCTCTTTTAGGGGCGGGCCGCCCGGCTTTGGGCCGCGTGCAGCCCCGCTCGCTGTCGGATGTTCGCTTGACAACGGCGGGACATTTTGGGATAATTTTTTCAGAATGATTTCATAAGGAGTTGTTATGGCAAAGAAATATGCATTTTTGTTTCCCGGCCAGGGGGCGCAGACGCCCGGCATGGCCAAGGATCTGGCGGAAGCCTTTCCTTCTTCAAAGAAGGTCATAGATGATGTTTCTTCTCTATTGGACCTTGATATGGGCAAGCTGCTCTGGGAATCCGACGCGGACACCTTGAGCCGCAGCGACAACAGCCAGATTGCCATAACGACGGCTTCCCTCGCCATCATGGCGGCGTTGAAGGACAAGGGGATAGAGCCGTCTGCCGTGATGGGCTTTTCGCTGGGAGAGTTCCCCGCCCTCTATGCCGCCGGGGTCATCGGCTTTGAGCCGCTCGTGAAGCTGGTCAGGCAGCGCGGGGTCATCATGCAGGCCGTCTGCGAAGAGATTGCAGCCGCCAACAAGGGCCATGCGCCCGGAATGAGCGCGATCTTGGGCCTGCCTCCCGAGACCGTGAAGAAGATTGCCGATGCCATTCCCAACGCATACGCGGCCAACATGAATTCCGTGAAGCAGACCGTCGTGAGCGGCACCTTCGATGCGCTCACCGAAATGGAGGACAGGGCCATGAAGAGCGGGGCCAGGAGGGCAATCCGCCTCAAGGTTGCGGGGCCCTTCCACTGTCCCCTGATGCAGAAGGCCGCGGATGAATTTGAAAAGGTCCTGGCGGACGTGGACTTCGCCGACCCCAAGATTCCCCTGTTCAGCAACGTGACCGGCAAGCGGGCGACGAGCGGGGCCGAGCTGAAGGCCGCCGCCGTGCAGCATCTGACGCACGGGGTCCTCTGGACCGACGAGGAGGCGGTGCTTGCGTCCTTGATGAAGGAGGACGGCGGCGACTGGGCGATACTGGAGCCGGGGCCGGGCAAGGTCCTGACGGGCCTGTGGTCCCAGACCGAAGCGGGGGCTGCCCTCGCGGCGATTCCCGTGGGTACTGCCGAGGCCGTAAACGCGCTGGCGTAAGCCGTGTGCGGGCGATGGTGCATTTCCTGCCGGCGGGCTGTGCTGCTCGCTGTGAATGTGTTTTTAAGTTGCGGGCGGCCGCCTGTGGCTGCCCGCCGCCTCCTGGGCCTGTGCGGGCGGTGTTGCCCGCACTTATTCGGCGAGGAGCGTGCGGTATTCGCCGGGTGCCATGCCCTTTTCGTCATGGAATACCCGGTTGAAGCTGGGAATGCTCTGGAAGCCGGAGAGCATCGCCACTTCCGTGAGCGACATGCCCTTCTGCGCGAGCAGTTCCGTGGCCTTTTCAAGCCGTATCATGTTCAGCCACCTGCTGTAGTTCATTCCGGTGACGTTCTTGAATATCCGTGAAAAGTAGTCCTTGCTTATTCCCGCCATTTTGGCCATTGCGGCCTGCGACAGGTCGTCCGCCGTCAGGTTGTTCTTGATGTAGTCCGTGACCAGGATCATCCGGCGCATGACGTCGTCGGTGCAGCCGTCCTGTTCCAGCTGCTTCAGTTCCGGGGCAAGTTCGTCCCGCTGCTGGTCCATCGCCAGCATGAATTCCATGAAGAGTATGCAGCAGCGCAGTTCCCTGTCCATTCCGCCTGAAAAGTGCAGGTCCTTCATCCGGTGCGCCATGGCCTGGAGCCGTTCGGCAAGTTCCGGATGGGCCTTCCTGCGTATGACGTGCAGGTTCCGGTACAGGTGCATGATCCGCTGCAGGTCCAGGAGCGAGTTCATGAAGGTGCTGCTGAACTGGATGACCAGGGACCGCTCCCTGTCCGCGTCTATGATTGCGTGCATTTCCATGGGCCATGCCAGCACGAAGTCGCCTTCCTCAAGCTGGTAGCGGCTCTGGTTGACCATGAAGATGTTCGTTTCCCCCGGGCCCACGAGGATTATTTCGCCGTAGGAGTGCCAGTGCGGACGGTAGCTCCGTTCCTTGTGTCCGGTTGACATGTTGAACGCACTGATTCTGTTAAAGTCGAACGCTTCGTATCCGCTGTAGTCCATAGCCTCTATAGCAAAATATGATAAGGGTCAAGTCAATTATTAAGAAGCATATTACTTGAAACGCGGGTATAGTGCAAGTGGAGGAACTATGAAAGACCATACGACGGACATGACGACCGGCAATCCGGTGCGGCACCTCATCCTCTTTGCGCTACCTGCCCTCATCGGAAACATCTTCCAGCAGGTGTACAACCTGGGCGATTCCATCATCGTCGGCCGCTTTGTCGGGGCCAACGCGCTTGCGGCAGTCGGGGCCACGTCGTCCATCACTTTCCTCTTCTTTGCCCTGTGCAACGGCATCGGCAGCGGAGGCGGCATCATCGTGTCCCAGTTCTACGGGGCGCACGACAACGACAAGGTGAAGAACGGCATCGTGAACACCGGCCTCATCATGCTCGTCGTTCCGCTGGCCTTTGGAACGATCGGCTTCATTTCCGCCCCGCTGCTGCTTCGCATCCTGAGCACCCCGGAGGAGATCCTGCCGGACGCGACGATGTACATCCGCCTGGTCTGCACGGGCCTGCTGTTCGTTTCCCTGTACAATTACCTGGCGGCCATGCTCCGGGCCTTGGGCGACTCGAAGTCACCCCTCTACTTCCTCATCATTTCTACCATTATAAACGTGGTGCTGGACATCGTCTTTGTCTACTTCTTCAAGATGGGCATAAAGGGCGCCGCCATTGCGACCATCATTTCCCAGTTTACGGCGACGGTCAGCTGTGCCGTCTATGCCCACCGGGTGAACCCCTTCTTCAGGCTCAAGAAGAGCGACTTTGCCATCAGCATGGAGATGATCTACAAGGTCATCCGGCTGGGCATCCCCATTTCGCTCCAGTTCGCGCTCATCGCCGTTTCGTCCATGGCCATCCAGCGCATCGTCAATTCCTACGGAACTGTGGTCGTGGCGGCCTTTACCAGCACGTGCAGGATCGAGCAGCTGATCCACCAGCCCTACGCGACGCTGGGCACGTCCATCGCGACCTTCTGCGGGCAGAACTACGGGGCCAAAAAGTACGACCGCGTCTACATGGGCTACCGGAAGGGCCTGCTGATCATGGCGGTGATTACGGCGGTGATGATAGTGGTCATGCAGTTCTTTGGCAGGGCCATCACGGGGCTCTTTGTGTCCGACAGCGAGGTCATAGAGCTGGGTACGATGGGATTGCGGATAACGAGCGCCTTCTACCTTGCGCTCGGTACGATTTACGTGGTCCGCGGGGTGCTGACCGGCATGGGCGACGCCTTCTTCGCGCTGTTCAACGGCATCATTGAGGTCGTGGGCCGCTTTACCATTCCCCTGTTCATCACCAAAACGCTGGGCATGGAAGAAACGGGAATATGGCTGTCCACGGGCCTGGTCTGGATTCTCAGCGGGGTCACCGCCTGGCTCCGCTACTTTACGCGCTTCCACTCCCAGTTCAGCAGCAAGCCTGATGGGGAACGGCAGGAGGCGACCGTGACCTGCCGGACGGCCTAGAGGGAATGTGCCGGGCGCCTAGACCTGCACGCTGTATTCCGTGACATCCAGGATCGTCTCGCCGTCTATCTGGAGGGCGGTGGGACGGTCAAAGCTGACCGCGACGTTCCTGCCGCGCAGTATCTCGATGTTCTTTTTGTATTTGAGGTGCTCGCCCTTGAAAACCGAGGGGAATGCCATGAGGGTTGCAATCCGGCCCTTTCCGTGCCATACCAGGCAGGAGACCAGCTTGGGATTGTCGGCGAGCCTGTCCTGATCCGGGGTAAGCATCATGCCGCCCCCGATGAAGCGGCCGTTCATTGTCGGGCAGAGCCACGCATGTTCGTATTCCTTCCTTACCCCGTCAACGGTTACGACCGCAGACGTGGGCGTGTAGGCGAACAGCATGCCCTTTATCGCGATGCTCGTGTAGTTCACGGCTTTGTCGCCCTTTGCCGCAATCCGGTCTCCTACCTCGCAGCAGTAGCCGTCTATCCCGTAGCCTATGCCGTTCAGGAACTTCCGGGTCATTCCCTTCACCGTCACCGTGGGCAGGTTCCGCAGGTAGCGGCTTATTTCCACCGGCTCCGTGGCGCCCAGCATGCCTATGTCGCGCAAAAAGTCGTTGCCAGTCCCGGAGGGCCAGTAGAAGACTTTCCGGGAAGGAGGAAGCTGTCCGGCATCGTTTATGAAATGGTTCAGGGTGCCGTCTCCCCCGGACAGGACGAGCGTCGTCTCCGGGTCCAGCTCCGCAAGGAATCTGCCCA
This sequence comes from Treponema sp., assembly GCA_024690865.1. Lineage (GTDB taxonomy): Bacteria > Spirochaetota > Spirochaetia > Treponematales > Treponemataceae > Treponema_D. The sequence goes on from JAILON010000104.1 coordinate 8,338, forward strand.
GGTCGGGAATCGAGGTTACGTCCGTGAAGGACAGCTCGCTTCCGGGAAGGACTGTGCTCAGTTTCCTTGCTCCCTGCCCGCCGCTTCCGCTTCCTGCCTTCGGATTAAAAAGCACGCAATATTTAGCCATTGTTACCTTCCTGCTCAAGAGACAGTTTTATGTCGTTTTCTACGCGGGCGGACAGTTCGCGGGTTCCGTGCCGCGCAATCCATCCTTCCGGTATACATTCTATGAAGTCCATGTATATGTGGACACTGTGCCAGGGGAAGCTGGAGCTGATCCGTTCCGTTCCCCGGATGCTCATGGCGACGACCGGGACGTGCGAGTTCTTGGCCATGGAAAACACCACGGCATGAAATGGCTTCAGCTGGCAGTCCAGGCTGCGGCTTCCTTCCGGGTAGACCGCCAGGACCGTGTCCGGTGTTTTCAGAAGTTCCGTTCCCCGCCTGAATGCCGATGATGAGGCCGCTATGCTGGAGCGGTCTATGCCGACGAAGCGGAGCCGGTGTATTATGCGCCCGAAGGCCGGCACCTTGAAATTCTCCGGCTTGGAGATGAACACGAGCTGCCTGTTCCACAGGACAAGCCATGTCAGGATGGGGTCGAACTTGGAGCGGTGGTTGCAGGCGATGAGGAAGGGGCCTTTTTCTGGAAGTTTTTCCTTGCCTGTTGTATGGAAGCGGATGCGGATGAAAAGGCTTGTCACCGCCGTCGCAAGAATCAGAAGGCCCCTGTACCAGCGGCTTTCGTCCTCATATTGCTTCCGGGGGTTCACCAGAAGTGCACTGACGCAGATGACGAGGACCATCAGAAGCAGAAAAAAAGCTTTGCCTGCCAGGAATATGGCCAGAAGGGGAATGACGGGTCTGAATGTGAAGTTCACGAGGCGAGTCCTGCTTTGGGCGGACCCCGCGGGCATCCCTGGCCCGCGGGAACAAAATCCGTTCCTTATTTTCCCTGTGTGTTTTTATACTCGTCGAATTCGTTGAGCATCTGGGGATCCTTGTCCTTGTCCAGCAGGCTTACGATGACTGCCGCGGCAAGGCAGATGATGAAGCCGGGCAGCAGCTCGTACACGTCGAAAATTCCACCGGAGAAGTTGTGCCAGATGATGACCGTCGCACCTCCGGCAATGATTCCGGCAATGGCTCCCCGTGCCGTCGCGCTGCGCCAGAAGAGGGCCAGCAGGACCAGGGGGCCGAATGTCGCTCCAAAGCCCGCCCATGCGTAGCTGACCAGTCCGAAGATCGAGCTGTTTTCATTGAGCGACAGCACGAAGGCGACCAAGGCGATTGCCAGAACCGTGACGCGGCTCAAGATGACCGTGGTCTTGGCTTCGAACTTCTTTTTGAGCAGGGTCTGGCAGAAGTCTTCAGTGAAGGCGCTGGCCGCGACGAGCAGCTGCGAGTCCGCCGTGGACATGGCCGCCGCCAGGATGGCGCACAGGAGGATGCCGCCGATGAAGGCCGGGTAGGTCTGCATTATCGTTGCGATGACGACGCTTTCGTTTTGGGCGGCGGGCAGCAGGTCCGCAAGGTACACGGAGGCAAAGGAGCCGATTCCCATCGCACCGATGAAGGCGATCGTGACCCAGGACATGGCGATGCGGCGGGAAAGGGGGATGTCCTTTTCGCTCTTGATACCCATGAAGCGGACCAGGATGTGGGGCATTCCGAAGTAGCCCAGTCCCCAGGCCAGCGAGGAGATGATGGAGATGGCCGAAAAGTTCTGGTTGGCGGTGAACTTGCTCTTCATCATGTCGCCAAACTCGCCGCTCATCGCCTTCCGTGAGAACTCGCCCACCTTTTCAACGGCGACTCCCGGTCCACCGACCGTCGCCATCATGATGCACACCGTCAGGATGAGCGCGATGAACATCAGCGTCCCCTGGATGAAGTCCGTCGTGCAGACGGCGGCAAAGCCTCCCAGCAGGGTATAGAGCAGGATGACGACCATGCCGATCACCAGTCCGCAGATGTAGGGCAGTTCGAATACGGTGTTGAGCAGCTTTGCGCATGCCACGAAGCCCGAGGCCGTGTATATGACGAAGAAGAGCACGATGAAGATCGTGGAAACCAGCGAGATGATGTGTTTCTTGTCGTGGAAGCGGTTGGTCAAGAATTCTGGAATCGTAATCGAATTGTTGCACATCATCGAGTAGCGGCGCAGGGGTTTGGCTACGATGAGCCAGTTCAGGTAGGTTCCTATTTCCAGGCCCAGCGCGGTCCAGAAGGCTTCCTTGAGGCCCCCCAGGTAGGCTACTCCCGGCAGGCCCATCAGGAGCCAGCCGGACATGTCGCTCGCTTCGGCGGAAAGGGCCGTCGTCCACGGTCCCATGTTCCTGCCGCCCAAGAAGAAGTCTTCCGAGCTGTTGTTCGTATTCATCCAGCGGATGCCGACATAAATCATTAGGCCCAGGTAGAGGGCGAAAGCGATAACCTGTTGTATCATCGCAGAAGACATAGCAGTATTCTCCTTTTTGGAAATTATACTATTTTTGCATATTTATGCATTTTTATCAAGTTGGGCGCAGGAAAAAACGGTGGTGGGGCGCGAGGAACGGTCTGAATGGGGCGGGCAGGTGGATAGGTACGGCGGTTGCGCTCAGGTAGGAGTGGCGAGACGCGGGTAGGAGTGGCGGTTGCGCGCGGGTAGGAGTGGCGGTTGCGCGTGGGTAGGAGTGGCGGTTGCGCGCGGGTAGGAGTGGCCGCCGCATGCGGAAAATCGCATTTTGTACTACTTGACCTTTTTCGGCCATTTACGCTATAGTAGTAGGGCAAAGCAATTTGCGGGCCATTAGCTCAGTCGGTTAGAGCAGAGGACTCATAATCCTTTGGTCCTAAGTTCAAGTCTTAGATGGCCCAATTCGCGAAAGCGAATACGTAAATCTTTTCCAATAGGCCAAACGGAGCGTCAGCGACGTATGGCCCAGAAAAAATCCAGCGTAAGCTGGATTTTTTTATGTCCAATAACTTCCTATAGGCCAAACCGAGCGTGAGCGAGGTATGGCCCAGAGCGCGTAAGCGCACACGTAAATCTTTTCCAATAGGCCAAACGGAGCGTCAGCGACGTATTGCCCAGAAAAAATCCAGCGTGAGCTGGATTTTTTTTTGTTCGAAGGGGGTAGGTGAGCCTGGTCAGGAAGTCCGGTGTGGCAATGCCGCGGGGACTTCCTAAAGCTGTTGCTATTCTATATGGAGGGAGCCGCTTATGGTGGAGACGGAAATGGGCACGCTGCCGTTCCCGCTCTTCAGTGTTCCTCTTTTGCTCGAATGCGTGCCCGATATGTCGTCGTGGAAGCTTCCTGAAATACTTTCATATTCCAGTTTGTAGTCGGAATCTCGCGGCAGGCGCAACTTCACGGAGCCGCTGGTGCTTTCTATGCGGCTCTTCTGCGCAATCGGGATGCCGCTTGAAATCTTTACGCTTCCCGAAATGCTTTCCACCGAAAACTGTTCAAACTCCCCGTCCGCCGAAGTGCTTCCGCTGACGCTTTCTACGCCCAGGTACTTGATTTTGCAGTTGCTCAGTTGGAGGCTCCCGCTGACGCTTTCTACGTCTGCGGTGGATGCCACTATTCCTTCCATCTGGACCGAGCCGCTGATTATTTCGATGTTGACGTAGTCCGCTTTTCCAGACGGGATGCGTATGGAAATCTTTTGCTTCATCCCACCCGGCAGGCCCTTTGCCTTTTCTTCCACGGAAAGGCGGCCGCCGTCCATTTTGACCTTGCATCGTTCTTCCGCACCGCCAGAGAAGTCAACGTGGATGTCCGAGTCCTCGGATGTGGAAATTTCGACGGACGTTCCCTTGAGTTCCAGCGCAATCTTTTTCAGTTCCGTGGCTGGAAAGGTGTTTTCCTTTGGGGTTTCGGACTTCCTTTCAAAGATGCCGCTTCCGTTCCCTATGTTGAACGAAATGGGTTTCCCATTCGGTATGCCAAGCCCCCTGAACAGGAGCAGCGTAAGTACCAGTGCCAGTCCAAGCCAGATGAAGCCGATTATATTGTTGTTTTTCATTGTGTTTCCTCCTGTTGGGGGCTATTCGGCCCCGTTGGCGTCTGCTTTGGCCCCGTTGTCGTCCGCTTTGGCCCCGCCAAAAATCTGTATGGCCTGCCAGGCTGCGCTCGCAATGAGCCAGGTGAGCCAGGTGATGTACCATGCCCCCGTCAGGAAGCTGATGGCGAGGTAGATTGTGGTGACGAGCAGCCAGAATATCTTTGATATGGCCGCCCATTTCCGTTCCTCCGGGGATGACGTGTTGAAGCTTTCTTTCTTTTTTACCAGGTAGGGTTCTACGTCCTGCGGTACGCTCATCCGCGTGTAGATCAGCAGGCCGGTCGCTACCGCCGCAAACAGCATCATGCAGATGAAGCCGATGACCCCGGCCTTGTCCTCGTTTCCAATTTTGAAGACGGCACAGATTGCGGGCGGAGCGCATTGGACGATCACGCCAAAGATGTAGAGCATGACCGCGATAGCGGTGCTCTTCGCCTTTTTCTGACGGTACTCTTCAATCTTGGTCTTCAGCTCCTTTTCCGGAGCGAGGGACTCGAGCAGGTTGTCAATGTCGCCCATGTCGGCCAGTGCCTCCGTGTAGGCCAGGTTTTCATCCTTGCCTTCCGCGATGTGTGCATCAAAGTGCTCGTTCATCGTGGAGAGAATCTCCTCCTTGAGCTCCGCCGCCTTGCGGGTCATCGGCACGTTGTTGAAAAGCACGTCCACGTAGTTCTTGATTTTACTGTTCATACTGCTAGCCTCTCCTCGTTGTTCCTCATCAGTTTTTCCACCAGTCCCAGGATTCTCTCCCAGTCCTGTCTGTTCTCTTCCAGAAGCGTCCTGCCTTCGTCCGTAATGGCGTAGTACCTTCTCCTGGCCCCGGATGCCTCATCGCCCCAGTAGGAGCTGATGAGCCTTTTCTCTTCAAGCCTGCGGAATGACGTGTACAGCGTCGCCTCCTTGAGCTCGAATTCCCCCCCGCTCAGCCCGTTGACGGACTTGTTTATCTGGTAGCCGTAGCTGTCGCCGGCTTCAAGCTGGGCGAGGATGAGGGTGTCTGTCAACGCCCTCAGGATGTCCGAAAAGTTCAGCACTCTCTTCTCCTCCTCTGTGATATATACTAACGTAATATACCTCGGCTGTCAAGGTATTGTGGCAAAAAATATATATTCTTCCAGTGAGGGGGCTGGGGGAATGGAGGTCGGTGTGGAGAGCGTGGCGAGGCGCAGCGCGGTGGGCTGCTTGTGGCGGGCCGTGGGGGCTGACCAGCCTTGAATTATGGTTGATAAATTGACCAATCTGTTGCATAATGGAATACGAGGAAAGGATAGGTACAGAAATTGACAGCGAGGAACACTACGACAGCGAAAGAAGAACGCAAGCCGAGGGGAACAAGATCCACGAAGTCTAAAGACGAGGCTCCCAAGCCTGCGGCCAAAAGGGGACGGCCGCGCAAGGTCAAGGCCCCTGCGATGGAAAACGAAAATCCAAACGAAGATGGAATAGAAAATCAAATCGATGAGAACGGTGTGGCGCTGTATGCTCCGAAAGGAACGGGGGACGATACGCCCTTTTCCTTTGAATCCGAAGCCGCTCCCGCAGGGCAGGGCGATGGAGGCGTTTTCCCCGAAGCCGCTCCCGCAGGGCAGGGCGATGGAGGCGTTTTCCCCGAGGCCGCTCCCGCAGGGCAGGGTGACGGAGGCGTTTTCCCCGAAGCTGCGCCCGCTGCTTCTGACTGGGAACGTTCTTTTGATTCTGTCGCCTCGGCCGCCGGCAGTGGACGGGATCCTGCAGGGGACCATGACGAGGCAGTCGGATTCCCTGAAGAAGCGGCCGGACAGCCTGTCGAGGCGGACGACGGACATGCAGCCTTGGATTTTTCCAGGGCGTTTGAACCCGTTTCCGGTTTGGCCGATGCGGCTTCCCAGCCTGATGATTCTGAACAGCTGTCCGATTCTGGAAGTTTTGGCTTCCTTTCCAAGGAGACGGACGACGACAGGCGGGTCGTGGAGTTCGAACTTGCCCAAGAGCGGGTGGATTCCACGATGGCCACGCTGGTGGAAAGCCAGCGGACCTTCTTCAACACCAGCCAGACCCGTGACGTCAACTTCCGCATACTCCAGTTGAAAAAGCTGTACCGTGCCATAAAGGACAACGAAGGACTTTTGGTGGAGGCCCTGCAGAAGGACCTGGCCAAGTCCCCCTACGAAACTTATGCCACGGAGATAGGCCTTGTCCTGCATGAGATACGCTACGTCATACGGCACTTGAAGGCCTGGGCGCGGCCCCGGCGCAGGCAGGGAGACCTGCACCTGTTCCCTGCCCACTTCAACATCTATACCGAACCCTTGGGCGTTTCCCTCGTCATGTCAACCTGGAACTACCCGATCCTCCTTTCGCTGGATCCCATCGTAAGCTCGATGGCGGCGGGGAACACCGTCATACTCAAGACTTCCGAATATGCGGCGGCGACCAACGCCGTCCTGAAGGCCATGCTGGAAAAGACGTTCAACCGCTCATACCTTGCTGTTGTGGAGGGGGGGTATACGGAGAACCATGCCCTGCTTGAGCAGCACTTTGACTTCATATTCTTTACCGGTAGCCAGAATGTTGGCCGCATCGTCATGTCGAGCGCGGCCCGCTTCCTGACTCCCGTCTGCCTTGAACTTGGCGGGAAAAGCCCCTGCATTGTGGATTCGTCTGCCAATCTGGAGGTTGCCGCCCGCAGGATCGTCTGGGGCAAGTTCCTGAATGCGGGACAGACCTGCGTGGCCCCCGACTATGTCCTGGTGGACAAGGGGATAAAGGATAAGCTCATCGAACTGATGAAGCTGGAGATACGGCGGCAGTTTGGCGAAAAGCCGTTGGAAAACAAGGATTATCCCAAAATCATAAACGAACGCCGCTTTGTGCACCTGTCAACCCTCTGTCCCAAGGCCGAGATGGACTTCGTTACCAACAAGATTTCCCCGACCATAATGGACTTGGGCGGCATGAACGACAGGACCGCCGTGGATGCCGAGGTGATGCAGGAGGAAATCTTTGGCCCCCTGCTGCCCGTCCTGTGCTTCGACAACCTGAACTCCGTCATGGAGTACATCTCGTCCAAGCCGGTGCCGCTGTCCCTGTATATATTCAGCACCAACGCCGGCAATATACGCCGGGTAACGCAGGAGCTCCGCTTTGGCGGAGGCTGCGTGAACGACGTCGTGTTCCACCTTGCTTCCAGCAAGGCTCCCTTCGGAGGGGCGGGGGAAAGCGGCATGGGCAACTACCACGGAATCTACGGATTCCGAACCTTTTCGCACGAGAAGGCCGTCCTCGTGCAGTCGCTCAAGTTTGACACGAAAATCCGCTATGCGCCCTATTCTGCAAAGCTGCTGAAACTGTTGAAGAAGGTCCTGCGCTAGCCGTGGAGCCCGGTCGCGCGAAGTGGAGCCCGGTCGCGCAGAGCGTGGAGCTCGGTTGCGCAGAGCGTGGAGCCCGGTCGCGCGAAGTGGAGCCCGGTCGCGCAGAGCGTGAAGCCCGGTCGCGCGAAGTGGGAAGCCAAGTCGTGTGAAAGGCTGACGGGCTGACCCAACGCAGCGGCATATAAAACAGCCCGCCCTGAAGCTTCTCGGGGCGGGCTTGCTTTTTGGATTGCTTTTTATTTTTTCTTCTTGTGCACCTTTTCCAGCAGGGCCTCGATGAACCTTCGGCAGACCTTCTTCTTCACGTGCATGCCGGCCATGTACAGGCCGCGCAGGGGCGTGCTGTCCAGCGACTGCTCTATCATCTCGTCGGTAATCGCCTCGCGGGCGGCCTCGCTGTCGGTGCGCTTTTCCATCACCTTGGACAGGAATGCCTTTATCAGCTTCCGGGTCTTCTTGTTGCCCAGGAGATCCCCTATCGTTGTGTTGGGGCCTATTTCGACCGGCAGGCTGACCTTGGTCTTGAATGTGACCGGGGCCGTTGCCCGTATGTCGCGGCTGGAGGAGCCGACCTGGACTTCATACATGCCGGACGGAGCATACCAGTCCTCCAAATCCGTGCTGTAGAAGGCGAAGCTGCGCTTGTCCAGCGTGAACGAAACGCGGACGCTCTGGCCGGGATTCAGGGCAACCTTCTTGAAGCCCTTGAGTTCCTTTTCGGGGCGGGGGGCAAAGCCCGTCCTGTCGCTGACGTAGAGCTGCACCACTTCCTTTCCGAATACCTTCCCGGTGTTTTTCACCGTGATGCTGGCGGTGACGCTGCTCTTACCGGACTTGCCTTTCTTTCCGTCCGTCACGCAGTCGCCGTCCAGTTCCAGGTCTGAATATTCAAACGTCGTATAGCTTAGGCCGAACCCGAAGGGGTACTCCACGTCCATCTTGCGGGTGTCGTACCAGCGGTAGCCCACATACACCCCCTCGCTGTACTCGCAGTTCCGGGGATCGTTTGCGAATGTCAGGAATGACGGCGTGTCCTCCAGACGCAGGGGGAAGCTTTCGGGCAGTTTGCCGGAAGGATTCACCCTGCCGGTCAGTACGTTCATGACCGCCTCGCCGACCGCCTCGCCGCCCAGGTAGGCTTCCACGATGGCGTTGGCTTTATCCCGCCAGGGCATGACCACCGGAGAACCGTTGTGCATGACGACCACTACCTTTACACCGGCCGCCACGAGCGCCGCTATCAGCTCGTTCTGGTTTTCCGGCATGTCCAGGTGCTTCCGGTCGTAGCCTTCGCTTTCGAAGGAGTCGGGCAGACCTGCGAACACCAGGGCCGTCCCGGTCTTTTTTGCAGCCGCGACGGCGGCCTCCCGGAGTTCCGCACGCCTGCACCTGTCGCTTTCCTTTTCTTCGGCAACGAAGCCCTGTGCGTATTCAAATTCGAGCCCGGCCTTCTGGAACGCATCATAAGCGGACGTGACTTCTATCGAATTGATGTGGCTGGATCCGCCTCCCTGGTAGCGGGGCTTCTTGGCGAACTCGCCGATGAGGGTGAACGCGTTTTTTGCGGGAAGGGGCAGGATGCCGTCGTTCTTGAGCAGGACGATGGACTCCTCTTCCAGCTGGCGGGCAATCTCGTGGTGCTTTTCATAGTCGAAGCAGCCTTCCTTCCTGTTGTCCACGAAGTCGTAGACCCAGCGCAGGATGCGGAAGCAGGACTCGTCTATCCGCTTGGCCAGCTTCTTGTCCTTGCGGGCGGCCTTGAGGACTTTCTTGTCGTTTGCCCCGCCATGGCCGGGCATTTCCAAGTCTCCGCCCGCCTTTACTCCGGCGACGCGGCTGTTCACCGCGCCCCAGTCGCTCATCACCACGCCGTTGAAGCCCCATTCCTTGCGCAGGACCTTCCGCAAAAGCCAGCTGCTTTCCCCCGCGTATGTTCCGTTTATGAGGTTGTAGCTGTGCATGATGGTTTTGGGCTGGGACTTTTTCACCGCCTTTTCGAATGCCGCCAGATATATTTCGCGCATCGTCCGCTCGTCACAGTTTGACGAACAGGTGAGGCGCCTGTATTCCTGATTGTTCAGCGCGAAGTGCTTGAGCGATACTCCGACGCCCTTGGACTGGACTCCGTTTATGTAGGCGCTCGCAAGTTCGCCCGCCAGGAAGGGATCCTCGCTCATGTATTCGAAGTTGCGGCCGCAGAGGGGGGACCGCTTTATGTTTATGGCGGGGCCCAGCACCGTGGATACGTTTTCCGCCTGGCATTCGTCGCCCAGGGTTTCGCCCAGCAGCTTCAGTACGTCCGGGTCAAAGGAGCTTGTCGTCGCACATGCCGCCGGGAAGCAGACGGCCTTTATGCTGTCGTTTTCGCTGCCGCCCGCATGGCTCAGGTCCTGCTTCCGCAGTCCGTGTGGCCCGTCGCTGACCATTATGGCCGGTATGCCCAGCCGCGCCACTGCCTTTGTGTGCCAGAAGTCCTCGCCGGAAAGCAGACTGCACTTTTCTTCCAGCGTCATCCTGTTTACAAGCGCCCGTATGTCGCCATCAGAGTGTGTTGCCATAGAAACTCCTTATGTAGAGTCGTTTTACGAAGTCCTCGCGACTTCATCGCGGTGGACCTTTGAAACTTCTTATGTGTGCTGTACGAGGTTCACGACGATGTCCGCCGTGCCTTCGATGCCGAAGAGCGAACTGTTCAGCAGGGCGTGGTAGTACTTCCTGTCGCCCCAGGTCTGTTCCGTGAACGTGTTGTAGTGGTTGGCCCGCCGCTTGTCTATGAGCTTCACATCTTTTTTGGCGCTTCCTTCCGACAGGCCCTTCAGCTCCACGGCCCGCTTCGCCTTGAATTCCAGCGGGGCATAGATGAACACGTTGAACACGTCGTTGCCGTCTATTTCATCGGTGTGGGTCAGAATGTAGTCAGAGCAACGGCCGACGATGACGCAGGGGCCCTTCTTCGCCAGGTCTATGACGACTTGACGCTGGGCGTTGAACACCTGGTCCGCCAGCGGGACGTTCATCGCCGTCCTGGTCGTGGTGGACAGCCCTGCCGTACCCGGGCTTGCGTAGCTTGTCCCCAGCAGCAGGGTGTAGAGGAGTCCGCTGGAGATGCTCTGCTCCGTGCGGGTTATGAACTCCTTGGACAGGCCCGAAGCTTCGGCGGCCATGTCTATCAACTCGCTGTCGTAGAATGAAAATCCCAGCTTTTCGGCAACCTTCTTGCCGATTGAACGTCCACCCGAACCGAACTCTCGGCTTATCGTGATGATCTTTTTCATATCCCGTCGTCCTCTTTTCCTAGAAGATGTGTATCCTGATTCCCGCTCCAATCTGGAATTCGTATTCCGAAAAGCCGCCCCAGTTTTCATCAAATTTCGTGACTACGCCATCAGAGCTGCTGCGCTGTATCAGGGGGCCTTTGGTCTGCAGGCTCAATATGCCGCTGCCGTCCAACCCTAGGGATATTATATCATTGATATCGAAGAAAGTGGAAAAATTTCCTTTGAATGTCTTGAAAAATATATTGGCCTTGTCCCGGTAGAAGTCGTATTTCTTCCTGTCAAGGTCGTTGTAGTGCTTGTCTTCCCCCTGTGCATAGCTGTATGGGGAGACTGCCCCGCCCAGGCTTATGTGCAGCCTGTCGTTCACGAGGTCGAGCTTTGCCCGGAAGCCCAGGAAGCTGTAGAACATGATTTTTTCGTAGTCGATTCCGCACAGGATGGAACGTTTGTTGGGGTAGTGGATGGTGTTGCCCGAGTCCCATGCGGCGTATTTTCCGTCTGCATCCACATTCCCGTACCAGCCCTCTTTGTTTTCCGAAGAAAAAAGGAAGTTCTTGTAGGCGAATTCCGCGGTCGGGGCAAGGGAAAAGTTTTCGTAGCCCCTGATGGGATGAAAATCGAAGCTTGCCATGAATTCCAGTCGGAAGCAGCTTTCCACCGTATTCGCGTTGATGGAATAGTGGGTCTTTGTGTTGTCGTAGTTGAGCCAGTCGGAGTCGTACATCTCTCCCGATTCTCCCTGCTTGGCGGTCAGAATTTTGAATTCCGCCCCCAGGCGGTCGAAGTTGAAGCCGACCTTGCCACCGTACATCAGCACGTTCCGTTCCTGCCATTCCAGCATGCTGACCAGGCCCTCGCTGTTGTTCGTATGGTCCCAGAAGAGGAACTTGTCCTGTTCCCCCCAGGCCAGGTATCCTTCCGGTTCCATGTAGAGGTGGATTTTGTGTGGTTTTTTCCAAAAGCCTTTTGCAAGGGCCGGCAGCATGACGGCTTGGGTCATGAAGATAAGGAGGATTGCCCTTTTTATGTTCGCTCTGCTCATGTTGCGCTTTCCTGTTTCGTGGGTGCTTCGCTGGCTTCGCCCAGCGGGTCCACCTTGAAGACCTTGGCCATCTGCTTCCTGACTGCCTCAAGGTCGCGGGGGTAGGGGGCGGTGAAGCTGACGGCCTCGCCGCTTGCGGGATGCTTGAACTGAATCGAATATGCGTGCAGGGCAAGGCGGGACAGGAGCGGACGTTCTTCCTCCTCGTTGCCGTTCCACTTGCGCTTGAAGTCGCTCAGGTACACTCCCCGCTGGTTGCCGGAGTAGAGGGGGTCGGCCACGATGGTAAGCTTCATCTCGCGCAGATGGGCGCGTATCTGGTGGGTCCGCCCGGTCTTGGGACAGGCTTCCAGCCAGCTGAAGGGCCCGCATGCCCCAATCATGCGGAAGTCCGTGATGGAAGGTTTGCCGCCCTTGGCGACGATTGTCCGGTGCCGCTTGTCTCCGTCCACCTGCAGGGGGTAGTCCGCGTGGAATTCCTTCCAGACCGGCCTCCCGTTGACCAGGCAGTGGTAGGTCTTGTGGACCTCCCGCTTTTCGAACTGTTCCGAAAGGGCCTTGTGCGCGTCCGCAGTGCGGGCATAGACGACCAGCCCGCTCGTGTCCTTGTCGATCCGGTGCACGGCCCAAATTTCCCCGGCCTCCTTCTGCACCGCCAGGTCCAGGCGGGGGGCCTGGTCGTCGTAGCGGTCCGCCGCCACGAGGAGGCCGCTCCGCTTGTTCACCACTATGATGTCGTTGTCCGAGTAAATTGTCGTAAAGTCTGCCTGCTGTTTCATGCTCTGCTTTCTGCCCTTCCATAAAATGGTAGCCGAAAAGCTGTGGCAAATCAAGAGGGGATGCACCCATGACGCTGCGCACCTGCTGGTATCGTGGGTGTCACAGGCTACGCCGCAACGTAGCAGAGGCTACGTCGCAACGTAGCAGAGGCTGTGTCGCAATGTAGCACAGGCTGTGCCGTAATATGGCAGAGGTTCTGCCGCAATGTGCCACTGACTATGCCGCAATGTGCCACAGCTACGCCGCAATGTGTCATGGGGTGTGCCGCAACATGTCCCAGGCTATGCCGCAACATGTCATAGGCG
>JAILON010000176.1 GCA_024690865.1 Treponema sp.
CTTGTGGCTGTAATTGAAAAGAGCGGGCGTCCGTGCTAGTATACGGATATGAACATGCGAAAAATGCCCATCGGCATACAGGACTTTCAGAAACTCAGGGAAGACGGCTTTGTCTACGTGGACAAGACGGCCCTCGTCTACAAGCTTGTGCAGAACGCATGTCCCTATTTCCTCAGCCGCCCCAGACGTTTTGGTAAGAGCCTCCTTGTGACGACTTTGGAAGCCTATTTCAAAGGCAGAAAAGAGCTGTTCGAGGGGCTGAAAATCTCTGAATATGAGACGGAATGGGCGGAATACCCGGTGCTCAAGTTCAGCCTGGCGGGAGGTTCGTTCAACAAGCCGGAGGGCCTGTCCCATGCGCTGAACGGCAATCTTAATGATTTTGAGGATGCCTACGGTTTACCTCATGGTGATGCGGGGGATTTGCCCGGCAGGTTTAAGGATGCTCTCGGCAATGCTAGGAAAAAAATAGGGCGCAGAGTTGCGGTTCTCGTGGACGAGTATGACAATCCCCTGCTGAAGACCTTCGGTGAGAATCCGGAACTGGAGAAGGAGAACCGGGATTTGTTCAAAGGCTTTTTCGCCGTGCTCAAAGACTGCGACGGGGATACGCGCTTTATCCTGTTTACTGGGGTGACGAAGTTCAGCAAGGTGAGCATTTTCAGCGACCTGAATCAGTTGCAGGACATCTCGATGGACGGCGAATTTGCTGACATCTGCGGTATCACGCAGGAGGAGATGGAGCGAGATTTTTCTCCCGAAATTGATGGACTGGCGCAGGAACACGGCATGACTCGGGTGGAGTGCCTTGCTAGGCTTAAGCAACTCTACGACGGTTACCATTTTTCCAAGAAATCGCCGGGCATCTACAACCCGTTCAGCCTCATAAATGCACTCAAAAAGAAGGACTTCGGCAAGTACTGGTTTGAATCAGGAACACCGACCTTCCTCGTGAAGCGGCTCAAGGCGATGAGCTTTAATCCCAAGAGCCTCAGCGATGGCAGCCTGTATACGATGGGAAATGCGTTAAAGGACTACCGGCCAGACAATCCTGATATCCTACCGCTTCTGTACCAGTCAGGTTATCTGACCATCAAGGGCTATGACAGTGAGTTTGACAGCTTCCAGCTGGGGTACCCCAACGATGAGGTGAAATTTGGATTCACGGAAAGCCTCTCGTCCGAGTACCTGCACGGTGAGACCCCGCTTGACGTGAGGAGCTTCGGACGCGACTTAAAGGAGGGCAACACGGACGGATTGCGTGACCGCTTCGTCGCACTCTTTGCCCGGCTTCCGTATGCATCAGGTATGGTTGATGATTCGATGCTGGAGCGGGACTTCCAGAACGTCATCTACCTGACATTCCTGTTGCTTGGTCAATTCGTGCAGGTGGAACAGCATTCGGCTAAGGGGCGTGCTGACTGCATCGTGGAAACCGACCGCTCTGTATACATCTTTGAGTTCAAGCGGGATGGCAGCGCAGACGAAGCTCTTGTCCAGATAGCGTCACAGGGCTATGCCAGGCCATACGAGGCTGACTCCCGAACGCTCATCAGAATCGGCGCCGTATTCTCCAGCGAACAGAAGAACATCAGCGAGTGGAAGGTTCAAGTGCCTGTTTCACAATCGTAAAAGCTGTCGCGAATTTCTGCCGTGCCGCCGATTCTGTAAGCGTTGCCTGCTCCTAGTTCCTGAAGGAATGGATGGGGGCGGGGATGCGGCCTCCGCGGTTGATGAAGTCGGCGCAGCTGAAGCGGTTCACGTCCATGACCGGGCAGCCTCCGAGGAGTCCGCCGAATTCCACCCATTCGCCGGCTTTTTTGCCCGGGGCGGGGATGAGGCGGACGGCGGTCGTCTTGTTGTTGACCATGCCTATCGCCATCTCGTCCGCCATGATGCCGCTGATCGTCGTTGCGCTCGTGTCGCCGGGAATCGCTATCATGTCCAGGCCGACCGAGCAGACGCAGGTCATCGCCTCAAGCTTTTCCAGGGTGATCGAATGCTGCTTGACTGCATTTATCATGCCCTCGTCCTCACTGACCGGGATGAAGGCTCCCGAAAGACCGCCGACGTTCGTGCTGGCCATGACGCCGCCCTTCTTTACCATATCGGTGAGCATCGCAAGGGCCGCCGTCGTACCGGGAGCTCCGGCTCCCTCAAGGCCGATTTCCTCAAGAATGCGGGCAACGGAATCGCCGACCGCTGGGGTAGGGGCGAGGGACAGGTCCAGGATGCCGAAGCCGACGCCCAGCCGACTGGCTGCTTCCGCTCCGACCAGCTGGCCCATGCGGGTTATCTTGAAGGCGATTTTCTTTATGCCGTCGGCAAGCTCGTTGATGGGCTTGCCCTTGAACTCACGGGCGGCGGCGAGGATGACTCCCGGGCCGGAAACGCCGACGTTTATGACCGCATCACCCTCTCCCGGTCCGTGGAAAGCTCCTGCCATGAAGGGGTTGTCCTCGGGGGCATTCGTGAACACGACGAGCTTTGCGCAGGCGTTGACCGGACAGGAAGCGGAGGCTTCCGAGGTCTTTTTTATCGTCTCGCCCATCAGCTTGACCGCATCCATGTTGATTCCGTTCTTGGTCGTGCCGACGTTTACGGATGAGCAGACGCATTCCGTCGAAGACAGGGCTTCGGGAATCGAGTCAATGAGAATCCGGTCTGCGGGAGTGATTCCCTTCTGCACCAAGGCGGAAAAGCCGCCGATAAAGTTGACGCCCAGCTCCCGGGCACACCTGTCGAGTGTCCTGCAGTATTCCACGTAGGACTTTGCACCGGAGGCCCCGGCGACAAGGGCAATCGGCGTGACGGAAATGCGCTTGTTGATGATGGGAACGCCGTATTCTTTTTCTATGTCCTGCCCAACCTGTACCAGATTGC
>JAILON010000178.1 GCA_024690865.1 Treponema sp.
AGTAGCCGGGGTTGGACGGGCCGCCGTCTATGTGGGCATAGTAAGATTTATAATGAGATGAGTCGTAAGTGGTGCCCGCCCCGCCGACAAGGCTGGTGCAGCCATTGAACATTTCGTCGCTATCAACCGATGTTTGTGCCACGAAGGACGGGGACGCATAGATGGTCGTCAGGCTGCTGCAGTCTTCGAACATGTGTATGAGAGGATAGCTGGTACTACCACTGTCCGGCCACAGGCTGGCTGTGCTCCATCCGCTCAGGTCCAGGCTGGTCAGGCTGCTGCAGTTATGGAACATGTAGCGCATACTCGTCACGTGGGACGTGTCCCATCCGCTCAGGTCCAGGCTCGTCAGGCTGCTGCAGCCAGAGAACATGCTGGCCATATCCGTCTCGCCGGACAGATTCCAGCCGCTCACGTTCAGGCTCGTCAGGTTGCTGCAGTTATAGAACATTTCAAACATAGTCGTCACGCTGGAGGTGTCCCATCCGCTGACGTTCAGACTGGTCAGGCTGCTGCAGTCGTCGAACATTCTGCCCATACTCGTCACGTGGGACGTGTCCCAGCCGCTCAGGTCCAGGCTGGTCAGGCTGCTGCAGTTATAGAACATGTATATCATATACGTCACGCTGGAGGTGTTCCAGCCGCTGACGTTCAGGCTGGTCAGGCTGCTGCAGTTATAGAACATCCCGCCCATATCCGTCACGTGGGACGCGTCCCATCCGCTCAGGTCCAGGCTGGTCAGGCTGCTGCAGTTATAGAACATTTCCGACATATCTGTCACGCTGGACGTGTCCCATCCGCTCAGGTCCAGGCTGGTCAGGCTGCTGCAGCCCCGGAACATGTCGCTCATATACATCATGTGGGAAGTGTCCATGCTTTCCACCCCCCTGATGGTCGTCAGTTTGCTGAAGCCAGCGAACATGCCGCCCGTCCACCTTAAATCCGTCACGCGGGATGTGTCAAGTCCGCTCACGTCTATCTCCGTTAGGTCGGCGAAATGTGCGCAGGCGTGATCATGGAAGATTACAAAGCTGTTTATCGGAATCTTCCTGCCCTGGTCGCTGTACCCGTAGGCAAAGTAGTACAGGGTGGTTCCGTCAAGCCACCCGATGATAAGGGCTTCTCTCGGCCAATTCCTAGGCTCATGGTACCCCCGGGCGTGAGCCTCATCTTGATCCCAAAAACCAAGACAATACTTTGTGACCCCGTTCGCAGGGGGGGTAGAGGACGACCTGATGGCCGTGACAGCAACAGGGATATCCACACAGCTGGCAAAACCAGGGGGTGTTGCTGGATCATTGTCAAACCTAAACGGTATCACGTCGCTTCCTGTGCTGGTCGTGGGGGTCGTGCTGCTGGGGCTTCCCGAGCCGCCTGAACCTGAGCTGGTGCTGGCCGACGGTGCGGTGGAATTCCCGGAGCCGCCCGACGAGGCGGCCGAGTTGCCGGAGCCGCCGCCTTCCTTATACCAGTCCGAGTCCCAGTAGTCGCAGGACGCCATGCCCAGTCCCAGCGTTGCGGCAGCAGCCAGCAGCGCAAGGATTCTTGCAATCTTTTTCATATTGAACTCCTTTTGCAGGAGGGCGGGCGAAGCGACCGGACAGCGGGACTGTCCGTTACCCCCCCCCTAACTAATATTGCTATTTTAATGCCTTTTGCGGGTGAATTCCAGTGAGTTCAACGCACCGTTTTTGACTTTTTTTGCCGTTTTAGGCGGGGGACAGGCCACATGTACGCAGCATTTTCAGCATGTGAAGCATGCACCGCCCTGCAGGGGAGGCAGACACGACCGTGACCACGACGCTGCGCACCTGCTGGCGTCGTGTGCGTCACGCCCGTGACCACGACGCTGCGCACCTGCTGGCGTCGTGTGCGTCACGACCGGTCCAACAGGATCCGCGCAGTGCGGGCGGAGCCTGTTCGGAAAGCCGATGGCTTCCGAACAGGTCTGCTGGCTCAAATGCCTTTGCCTGCCTAGTTCAGTTTTACCATCGCGTTTATATTAAACACACCGTCACCGTCATCATCATTGAGGCCGACCCCAGCAAAAGCATTGTCATCATCGTCAGTACAATAGTTCTTCTCAAACCACCATTTAACGTAAGGGTCGTCTGCATCAAACGTGACATAAGAACCATGGAACCCAGGCATATTAGGAAACTCATTCTTTTCAACTCTCAATATGTTTCCGTCTCTATCTTCCACAACATACTTGGCTTCTCCTGAGCCATCCGCATTTATAATCAGCTCGTCGTACGAGAATTCTGTCCAAGAAGATGATGCCCTATCTGCCACCGGTACGTAAGAAGAACTCCTCCATCTTGTGCCAAGCAGGCTGTTATGGATAGCTTTCTCCTCTGCCGTCATGACATGCGTTTCTGAGCTGCTTCCTCCCGTGCTTCCGCTGGAAGCCTGCACTACGAGCGTACCCGTGCCGCCAGAGCCGCCGCTCGCCACGCTGCCGCTGTCGCCGCCGTTCTTGTAATAGTCTTCCTTCCAGTAGTCGCAGGACCCGAGCAGGGCCACGCACGCGAGGGAGGCAAGAAGCACAGACAAAATCTTGGTTTTCTTCATAAAACCACTCCTTATTAGATGATTTGTCACCCGTGTCAACGTTGATTTTGAGTTTACGTCCAGCCGCAGCTCGGCCCCGACGGAAGGCCCGTCCACTTTTCTTGAATGCGCAGGGGCTTCCTGTTATAATGGAGGGGATGGACAAGGAGCTTCGGGATATCATCGTCGGCACGGTGTTTTCCCTGTTGTACATTACGTTTGGAGTAGTCGTGAGCGCTGTTGCCTTGACGAATGCGTTCCGGCATGCCACTGCGATACGAAACAACGTGGTCGTCGAGGGGACGGTGCATGATTTGAGCTGCAGGCGTGTCCATGTCCGCCGGGGCAGCAAAAAGGTGTATGCAATCGTGTTCCTCTATGAATACGAAGGTCAGGAATATCGGGGAACCTTTGAAACGTCGCTCCCCGCTTTGGATTTGTTCAGGCGGAGCAGCTCCATCGAGTCGAAATACCGCATTGGAAACAGGATGTCCGTTCTAATTACGCCGGAATGGTCGTTGATTGTATATGCCGACAGGTGGAAGGTCATGGCTAATGATGCGTTTGACCTGTTTTCCTGCTGTATCCTGCTGATTGTTGCAGTGGCCATGCTGTACAGGCAGCTGGATGCCATCTGGGAGCGGAAAGGTCCTCCTCGTCGGCCATGACGGGCGGACGGCCCGCATGGGATTCTTCCGTAGCAAGCGGCTTTTGAAATTTGGGAAAAAAATGCAAGGACCGCAATGTTAATGAGGCCCTCGTGAGCCAGTCGGAATGCGAACTTTTGTGTCAGGAAAAAAAGTTGATAAATTTTAAAAAAAATGCTGCTTGCCTCTTGACGCATTCCTGTATACGTGCTATAGTCACTCTCACACGGGGGCTTAGCGAAGCTGGTTATCGCGCTGGCCTGTCACGCCGGAGATCACGGGTTCGAGCCCCGTAGCTCCCGTATAAAGCCCATTCATTTTGAATGGGCTTTTCTATTCTACAGCTGGTACTGCATGTCGTGCACCCTGCATAGAAGTTTTATGTGAGCTTTGCGTCAGCAAAGCTCATTGAAGTCCGCGTAGCGGACTTCGGGTAATAGCGCAGCTGGTAGCGCGCTACGTTCGGGACGTAGAGGTCCCCGGTTCGAATCCGGGTTACCCGACTTATGTAAGCCTCCGGAGTGCCGGAGGCTTTTTTTGTGTCCATATATTCGACCCGTTTGGAAATTCGGTTGGTTTGCGAACGGGCCGCCCCCGATTCAGGAGTGTTCTATTCTATGTATTTGACCTTTGCGGTGTATGCGGCCTGCATTTTCCTCCTCGCCTGGGGCGGGAGCTTCGCTGGCTTCAAAGATGGACGCCTGCACGAAAACTCCAGTTCCCTCGAGGCGATGAAGTCCCTGCGCGGTTTTGCTGCCATTGGGGTAATCCTGCACCACATATCGCAGGAGGATGCGTTCCAGTGGGCTGCCGGTGGCCAGGGAAAGCCGGGGGAGCTTGCCATATTCGTAAATGCAGGTTTCCTTTTTGTCTCCATTTTCTTCTTCTGTTCCGGCTTCGGGTTGGTGAAAAGCCTTGAGTCCAAACCGGGCTACCTTGATGGTTTTATAAAGCGGCGCATCGTACGCACCGTGCTTGTTCCCTATTACGTAAGCGTCCTTGTCTACGGAGTGTTCAGGGCCGCTTCGGGACAAAAGATGCCTGTCGCCCAGTGGGTCTTGAACTGTATGGGATTCACGATGATGAACGAATATGCCTGGTATCCTATTGTCGCGGCCATATTGTACCTTGCGTTCTTCCTCATTTTCCGCCATGTGAAGGGCTGGAGGGGGCGCTCTCTGCTTATGGCTGCCGTCATCATCCTGCTGGGGGTGGTCTTTTGCGTCAACGGTCACTTTGCGTGGTGGGCCGGTGAAAAAAACTGGTGGCTTACGCCCGTGGGCCAGCGGAACGCACGGTGGTGGATGCAGCAGAAGGTCTTGTGGTTTTCGGGCGAGTGGTGGGTCAACTCGTGTCCGTCCCTCCTTGTCGGAATGCTGTTTGCCCATTTTGAGGCGGGGATACGCTCGTGGTTCGGAAGGCGCTACTGGCTCAAGCTTGTCCTCCTGCTGGTCCTTGCCGCCGGGACGACCGTGCTTGCTGGCTTCGTCCAGTTCAAGTTCGGCTATTGGAGCGAGTTCAACGGGAATGGCCCCGGCATAGGAAACAAGCTTGTCAGCTACTGTGGGCAGATACCGCAGGGGATGGCGCTCACGGTGCTGCTTTTTGCCGTCATGCTCAAATACACTGTCTCCAACCCGGTCAGCCGCTTCTTTGGCGGCCTGTCGTTTGAAACCTACATGATGAACCTGATTGCAATAACGGTGTTCCGCTTCCTGATCTACCAGCCCGACCCGCGCTGGGGCCGGGCGCCCGTCTACAAGGCCGGGAACTACAACCTTGCGCTCTATTTTGCGGCGGTCTTTGCCGCCACAGTCCTGCTGGCCCTGCTGTACAGGCTGCTGTGTGGACTTGTCAGGAAATTTTTGAAATAATTTCGCTTTTTTATGTAACCTTCCTGCTGCCCGCTGTTTTGTTTATATAGAATGACACGAACGAAACTCCTTGGAACCGGCTGCAGGAAGGGCGAACCTGCGGCCGTTTTTTTTGTGGGGGGCGTACGCTCCGAGGTGGGCTGGATATGCTGTACATAATGAGGCACGGAAAAACCGACTGGAACGCGCGGTACAAGCTGCAGGGGCGGACCGACATTCCGCTCAACGACGAGGGCCGGCGCATGGCCGCAGCGGCCCGTGAGCAATACAAGGGTATACATTTCGACATCTGCTACTGTTCTCCCTTGGTCAGGGCCAGGGAGACGGCCGGAATTTTCCTGGAGGGGTCGGGCGTACCCATCGTCTATGACGACCGGCTCAAAGAGATGAGCTTTGGCATATACGAGGGCGCCGAGAATGTCTTTGAGAAGCCCGACCTGCCCATCTATACATTCTTCAAGGATCCTGCCCACTACACGGTCGTCGAGGGCGGGGAGAGCTTTGACGAGCTTTTTGCCCGGACGGGGGCCTTCCTGCGGGAAGTCGTGGACCCTGCCTTGGACCAGGGCAAGGACGTGCTCGTCGTCGGCCACGGTGCGATGAATTCCAGCATCGTCTGCCAGGTACGCGGCTTGCCGTTGGAACGCTTCTGGGATGCCGGAATAGAGAACTGCCGCCTGATGCTGCTCAAGTAGGCCCGCGCCGCATACAGCCTGACCTTGGATTTCTCAGGTCCGGGGGCATAGGACCGGATTTCTCAGCCCCGAACTCCTCAGGGCCCGTGGCTTTTCCTTTACAAACGCGGTCCGCTGCCGTATACTTTTGGTATGGTGCGCGTTCCGGTAAAGGTGAAGATGCCCTTCCTGTGGGGGAGGGCGGTCTTTAAGAAAGATGACTGGAGGAACATAAATCTCGTCGTAGGGCCCAATGGGTCGGGCAAGACCCTGCTTGTGGAGGCGATTGCGGATGCCTTTGCGGCCTCCGGCTATGCCGTGAAGTTTTTCCGCGCGGACGAGCGGGAGGGCAGGGAGGCGCTTTCCATCGTGCAGGGGAACGAGGCCGTCCGCCAGAAGATACAGGCCGTGCTGTCCAGCATGTTCGGAAAGACGATCGTGTTCAAGCAGGGGGAAGGCGGCTCCTATATTCCCGTCGTCGTGAACCGTGCCTGGAACGTGGAATACAACCTGGAGGAGGTTGAATGCCACGGGCTGCGGGAGATAATCACCCTGCTGGCTGCCCTGTATGCAAACACGGGCAGCAGCTGCCTTGTCTTTGACGAGCCGGAGCTGCACCTGCACCCGCAGTTCCAACAGTTCTTTGCCGAAGAGCTGAGGCGCGTGTCTGCCCGGCATCCCAAGCGGATGTATTTCATCGTGACCCATTCGCCCTTTTTCATCGACCTACGTTTTCCTGAGGATCTGCTGGGGGTGCTTGTCTGCCACACCAACAGGGAGCCGACCCACATAGAGTCTCTGGGGCGGCGGGATGAGGACCTGCTTGGCCGCTTCCTGCCCAGGTTCAACAGCTACCACAAGCAGTTCTTTTTTTCGGACAATCAGATTTTCGTGGAGGGCTATACCGACCAGCAGGTCTTTGCGAGCCTGCTCCCCTCCGTGCAGGCGGAACGGGGCGTTGCGGGAACCGGCATAATCGATGTGGGGGGAAAGGACGAGCTGGGGGTGTTCTGCAAGGTCTGTTCCCTGCTTGGCACGAACAGCCGTATAATAACCGACTTGGACTCCCTGTTCGGGGGCAAGCTGCGCGATGTATTCTGCAGCGACGCACGGGCGGCCCAGTGGCTTGAGCGCCAGGGCGACAAGCAGCGGCCCTTTTACCAGAGCATTTTTACCGTGAGGGAACTTGGCGCGCCGATTACTCTGGAAAAGCTCATCTCGCGCCTGGAGCGCTACCTTGCCGCCATCGGGCGGGCACTCTGCGCCATGCAGCCGCTGGGGCCGCTTGAGGCGGAGATTGCCCTGCTTGTGGAACGGCTGGATGCGCTTGACCAGAAGCACTCCCGTGCGGAGAACGTGGACACCTTCAAGACCGTCGTCCTGCAGGGGGTGATTGCCGAAGGCGATCTGCAGCGCCAGCTGGAGCAGCACCTGCCTGAATCCGTCACGGCGAACATCCCGCAGGTCAGGAACCTCTTCAACCTCATCCTCGCGGCCGCCTCCGCCGCGGGGGTCTACATACTCCCTTTGGGCTGCATAGAGCACTACTATACCCAGTCGTCGGTCCGCTATATGCCGGTGGCGGGAAAGGACCGGCTGTTCCACATAGAGCGGAAGCACCTGCTCCTCGCCGATCCCGAAACCATACGGCGCGAGTACGCCCCGCTCATCTCCCTGCTGGAGTCGGCCTGCGTCCGCTAGCTGTACAGGCCCGGAGGCAAGAAAACAGTCGGGCCTGTTTTGCGGAGTCCGCGGCGTTGTGCTGCTCCGGACGGTTGGCCCCGCGTGCTACACCCGCTTCATCCACTGTTCCGCAAGCGTCGTCCAGAGCTGCACATCCTCGTACTGTTTCGCTTCCGTGGTGAAGTATTCTTCCGGGGCGGCGGAACTCTGGCTGTTTGTGTGGCCTTCATTCTGTAGGGGTGTGTCTGGGAACTGGGCTTTGAGTTCTGCCTGCCGTTGGGGGGAGACGTTGATTCCTTTTCCATCCTTGACGGCCTGTACGGCCAGCCGCACCTGTTCCATCGTGTAGGGGTCCCCAAACTTTCCCTTGAAAAAGTCCTTGCTTGCCACGCTCAGGCCGTGGAAGCCGTGCGGAAACACGTAGTGTGCGAAAGGCATGCCCTTTTCCTTGAGTGCGCGGGCGAACAGGTAGCTGTTTTCCACGGGGACCAGGTCGTCCGTTGCCGTCTGCCAGAGGAAGCAGGGAGGGGTCTTTTCCGTGACGTTCTTTTCCAACGAGAAGTATTTCAGCTCGTCTGCGGACGGATGTTTCCCAAGCAGCGCTTCTACGGAAGAGGCGTGCGTGTATGTGCCGGTCGTAATGACCGGATAGCAGAGGATTGCTCCGTCGGGGCGGCAGGAGATGCCGGAGTAGGCCGCGTTTTTGTCCGCCACGTCGTCGGAGTGGACGGCGAGCGTTCCACATACGTGCGCCCCTGCGGAAAAGCCGCAGACAAAAAGCTTCTTGCCGAGCGAATAGTCCCCGGCCCGTGAACGTATGAATCGCACTGCGCGGGCAATGTCCGCAAGGGGCTGCCGTTTGAGCGGTACGGACATCGTTATGTCCGTCGTGTAGGTCAGGACGAATACGTTCAGTCCCTTTTTGTAAAACTCTGTGGCGACGATTTCCCCTTCCGGTGGGACGCACATGCAGTAGCCCCCGCCCGGTACAACAAGCAGGCAGTCGCGGATCCCTTCCTCGTGCAGGTAGGCGTGGACGTTTGGTACGAAGCCGTATGCCGCCTCATAGTTGTATTCGCCGTCTTCCCAAATGGCTTCGCAGAAATTCCTCATCGTATGCCCCCGTGTCGTTCGTCTTGTTGTAGCAGTTTCAAGAAGCCTTTGCGGCTTCGTCGCAACGGACTTTTGCAACGGCTCTGTCGCAGAACTGTCGGCTCCATCGCCGGCGTCGCAATGCAGTGCTCCCCGCTGTGGCCGATTGTTGCAGCCTCCCAAGTATATCACACAATCTCTTTTTTTGTTACTGGCAGGGGCGGTCCGAGGTTTCACCTGTATGGACACTTACCATGTTTTCTGGCTTTTGGACGAGCTGAAAGTCCTTGTCCAGAACGGCGTCATAAACGAAGAGACCGCGAGGAGGATGGCCGACTATTATGCGGGCCTGACGGATTCCGCCCGTCCTTCGGCTGCCGTTTCCCCCCTTCCGGCTGAAGGGCCTGCCGCAGCGGGGGGTGTTCCGCTCGGCACTCCGTCAGGGGACGGAATTTCTGTTGACGGTGCGCCTGCCGTTCCTACCGCAGCGGAGGGGGATTCCGTTCGTCCTTCAGCCGCCCGTTCCCGCAGCAACAGGCGGAAGCCGGCCAGGAACCTGTTCCCTGCTTTTTCCGTGGCGAGCATTCCCGTCCTCTTGAGCGTGATAGCCGCCGTCCTCATTGCCGCCGGTGTGATTTCGCTTGCCGCATACAACTGGAACGTCATTCCCCGTACGGTAAAGGCCCTCTTCGCCTTCGTCCTGCTGCTTGTCGTCCAGGCAGGCGGCGTGTTCGTGTCTGTTCGGGAAGGGCTTTTTTCCAGGGCCGCATGGCGGGAAGGTACGTCAGTCCTGTGGTCGCTGATGTTCGGAGGCGTGGTGGCCTTCATCTCCCAGATATGCCGCCTGCCCGGGGATACCGCTTCGTTCCTGCTCGTGTGGTCCGTTTCATCCATACTGTTGACCTATGCGATGCAGTCCGTAGGGGCCTTCGTCATCTCGCTCCTGCTTGCTTCGTCCTATGCATTCCTTTCCTCTGGAACAGGAGGTCCGGTTTCCCTCTTCTGCCTGCTGTTCGCCTCCCTCTGTCCGTTCGCACTGCGCTTCAAATACGGAAGGCATATCATGCTTGCTGTTGCCGCCGTCATGCTCAATGTCGTGATGGACCACTGCATTCCCGGCTTGTGGGCGGTCTGTTCCGTGTCGTTCGCGGTGTTGTGCCTGGAGTACGGCATGTCGTGCGGAAGCAGGGGCATCACGTTCCTGTCCGCCTCGGGCCTGTGCGTCCTGCTGCTGGTTCTTTCCGTCAATCAGCTTTGGGACAACACCGGTTGGGATTCCCTGAGGGGCGATTGTTCTGCCTGGGGGATTGTGTTTGACTGCCTCCTGGCGGCAGGCCTCGTGGCCCTTTCGATCGTATGGCAGTTTGTTCCCCGCCTGCGTGGGAAGCCGTTCTCCGCGTGGAAGCTCGCCTATCCCCTTTGCAGCCTTGCCGTCTGCGGATTGTTCATTGCATACGGATGTATCCCCGAAGGCCTCAGCCGCAAGCTGTACCTTGCCCCGACGGCAATGGTGTTCCTCTTTTCCGTGCTGTTCCTTGTCCACACCCTCTATTCGCGCAGGAAGTATTCTGTTTTCCTGTTCTGTTTTTTGTTCGTGTCGGCCTGCATCACACAGTTGAACCTGCCGGTTCTTGCGGTCGCCGCCTTCCTGCTCCTTCTTGCGGCGATGGGGACGTATCGAGGCAGTCTCATACGCGCGGCACTCTACGCTGTCCTGCTTGTTTCGACGGCGTGCCTGGCCCTTGACCCAAGTCCCTCTTGGCACGGGGCCGTGCTGTTCCATTGCGCCCTGTTCAAACCCCAGGCGCTTCCCTTCCAGCTTGTCCTCTATTCCCTTTACCTGATGGCGGCGGTCTGCCTGTTTGCCCGTTCGCGGGCTTTTGCAAGGTCCGTGGATATAGTTGCGGTGTGTATTGCAGTCGGGCTCCTTTCCGTACTGGGGCTCGCATTCCCGCTTGGCAAGGATGTCATCTGCATGGTGTATTTTTGCCTGCTGCTTTTCGCCTGTTCCTGGCATGTGGCAGGAGCTGGTGGCGGAGAAAGGCGGGGGCTTTCGTTTTACGTCCTGCCGTTCGCCGCACTGGCCGTCTACTTTTTCTGGTCGGCCGCGCTGGTGATGCAGCTGAACTGTCCCGTCCTTTCCGTGTCGGCGTTCATCCTCCTCTTTGAGGCCGTAGGACGCTACTGGGCTGGCCGGAACGAGAAGCCCGGGGTTTGCGGGAACGGGAATGCCGGGTTGAACGAGAAGGCCGAGTCAGGCAGGAGCGAGAATGCTGAACGAAACGAGAAGGCCGGCCGCGTGGCGTACGCGATTTCCAGAGTCCTGATGGCCCTGTGGATGCCGTGCGTCGCCCTGCTGCTGCAGGAGGGGACGGCGTTCGCCGTGTATGAACAGGGGGCCATGCCGTTCCAGATGCTTTCGTGCCTGTTCATTGCCCTTGCCGCCTTCGTCCTTCTGTTCGTGTCGAAAAAATGGAAGGACTCCCTGGACCTGCTGCTTCTTCTGGCTGCCCTGTTGGGCTTGGCGGCGTTCCTGTGGCGAACCGATGGTCCGGAGGTGACAGAAAACAGCCTGTACGCCTTCCTGTATATATTCACCCTTGCGGGATTGTATGGCTACGTCAAATTCCGCTGCTGCAACCGCTCTGCATATATCCCGTACATTTTGCTGTTTGTCCTGGTGACTGTCGCGAACCTGTACCACACGACGGGAACCTGGTTCCTCTGTCCGCCCGTGATGCCCCTGCTTGCCGCCCTGTATGTTATGTCCAAGGAACAGGATGGTGGAACTGTCCGGCATGGTGTATCGGGAACGGGAGCCCTGTGGGGTATCCTGGCTGCTGCGGTGGTGTTTGCCTCTGCGTTTGCCGGAGGAAGCTTTTACCATGCCCGCAGCCTTGGCCTTCCGCAGCTTGTTCCCGTGTGCGTGTCCCTGCTTGCGTACGTGTCCATGTCCCTCCTTCCTGCCATACGTTTGATTCGGAAGAAAAGGCTGTTCAATTATGCATTCGCACTGCATTCGCTCATCGTGTCTGCTTTCCTGTTCACCATACTGCTTGCCGGTGTTTCTGGAGATGACCCGCTCGCCACGCTGCTGGACAAAGCCATGTCCTTTTGCAGCTTTGCATGCATTTTCCTTGTGGCGGGGTATTTCATTTACGAGGCATATATGGAACGTTCTCTTGCAAAGGCGAATGTCGCTGCCTGCTATGCCGCGCTCGCCCTTGTCATAAAGTTCTTCAGCGACGACTACGGCTTTGTTGCAAAGGGCGTCCTGTTCATCGTGCTGGGAGTTGCCATGCTGCTGCTGAACCTGCTCCTGTACCGCCTTGAACGGAAAAAAAAGATTGCCGGGGAGGTCACGAATGAAATTGACGGATAAAAGAAAGCTCGTACTGATAGCCTCCGCTGTCGTCCTGCAGCTGTTCGTTACCATTTCGCTCCTGTGCTACAGTGCGCGGGTGAAACGCCATGCGCTCAAGACGGGCAGCGTCATCTCGCTTTCCTGCAGGGCATACGACCCCTTCAGCCCTTTCAAGGGGCGGTATGTCAGGTTGAACTTTGACCAGTCTTCCCCGCAGGCTGAATCCCTTGACGGCGAGAGTGCGGACTGTCTGGACGGAAGGCGGGGAAAGAAAGTCTACTGCCGTATGGCGGAAGGCGGGGATGGTCTTTGGACTGTGGCCGGGATACGGTGCACGCTTCCCGGAGATCGTCAAAAAGACGGAACGAAGGACGATGGCGTCTATATAGAGGCGCGGTGCCGTGGCTACAGTTATGACTTTTCAGACGCAGGAAAAAAAGTGCGCGGCGTGCAGCTGGATTACGCTTTTGCTGAATACTACATGCAGGAGAACTACGCCCGCTACGTGGACCGCATACGCTGGGACGATTTCAACGCACTGGAGCCGGTGCTGTCCCTGTATGTTGGGAAAAATGGCCGCTGCGTACAAAAGGAATTGACCGTCCTTGATTCCGGTGAACGGATTCCCATAGAGGAATACTGCCGCCGCAGATTGAAGAAGTGAGTGGAGGAGCTCCAAGAACTCGTGGCGGCTTTGCTGCCGCGGCATACTGAATGCCACGGACAAAGAATTTTACCGTATTTCCCCTGTTTGGGGTGGTCCAGTTTCAAAAGTCCGTTGCGGCGAGTCGCGGGGACTTCTTGAAACTGCCGCTCCCGTGTTTCGCCCCTGTTGTCCAGACGAGAGAAAGTCGCTACAATCAAATGCATGTTAGACAGCTCTCATTACTTCGACTGGGCGGCAACTGCCCCCGCCGATCCCGATATCCTCCGGGAGGCACTGGATTTCTCGCTGGAGCATTGGGGCAATCCTTCCAGCATCCATGGGGCAGGAAGCGATGCGCGGGAGGCGCTGGAACGCTGCCGTTCGGATGTGGCGGCCGTTTTGGGAGTCCCGGCTGGAAGCATCTATTTCACTTCCGGTGGAACTGAAAGCGACCATCTCCCCCTGCTTTCCGTGTTGAACCGTCCCCAGAAAGGCAGCGTCCTCCTGTCCCAACTAGAGCATCCCGCGAACAGGGAGATGGCGAAGTCGCTTTCCGCCTGTGGATGGAAGGTTATTGAAGTCAAGGCGGACAAGGACGGCATCGTGAGCCCAGAGTCGGTCATAGGTTCTCTTCAGGACGACAGCGTGTATGTCTGCGTCATGGCGGTGAACAACGAGACTGGCGCCATACAGCCGATATATGACATAGCCGACGCCTTGGAAGACTGGGGCAGCAAACGGCGGAAACCTTTCTTCCATGTTGACTGCGTTCAGGCGGCCGGCAAGATAGAGCTGGACTTGGCCCACAAGGGGATAGATTCTGCGGCGTTTTCCGCCCACAAGATACGCGGTCCCCGCGGCATCGGCCTGCTTTATGCGGCGAAAAGCTTTACCCCCTTCCTCCGTGGGGGAGGGCAGGAAAAGGGCGTGCGGAGTGGAACCGAGAACCTCTTTGGTGCGAAGGCCTTTGCCCTTGCTCTCGATCGCTACTACATCCACAAGGGAAATCCGGCAAGCCTGTCCAGGCTGGAACGGCAACGTGAATGGACGCGGAATTTCATCCGGGGACTGTTGGAAATAAAGGGCGTGAGGATGCTCCCATACAACCGTGAGGATGAAGCCAACGAAGGCAGCTACAGTCCGTGGGTCGTACAGGCTGCTTTTCCCGGCATACCCGGCCAGGTAATGGAGCGGGCGCTGAGTGTGGACGGTTTTTACATCTCCACGGGGAGCGCATGCTCGTCCGGTTCCCATGCCCGTCCCATATTGGACAGTCTTGGTATAAGCGCGGCAGAAAAAGAAGCTGCTGTACGGTTCAGCTTTGGCAGTGAAACGACCCAGGAAGCGATGGTGGAACTGCTGGAGGAAGTCAGGGGCGTCGCGGAAAAGTTCTTGGCGTAGGAACGGTCGCCGGTGGCGGACGGCAGCCCTCGGCAAGGAGCACCCGAGGCGGCGGCAGCCTCCCCCGGCTGTAGCGCCCTGTGCCAGCCCTCCCCGCTGGCGGACTAAATGCTGCGCAGGCGGTACCCCCGTAGCGGTGGTGGCAGCCGCGCGGCTTTCGTATCTGCTCAATGCGGGATGCGGGACTTGCCCAGTTTTTGGAGATGCCCTATAATTGAACCATGCGCAAGTTCCATGTGGTTTCACCGTATGAGCCTTCCGGGGACCAGCCGGAGGCTATAAAGGCCCTCGCAGACGGGGTCCTCCGTGGCGACCGCTGCCAGACGCTCAAGGGCGTGACGGGCAGCGGCAAGACCTTCACAATGGCGAAGATAATCGAGGCCGTTCAGAAGCCCACGCTCGTGATAAGCCACAACAAGACCCTTTCGGCCCAGCTCTACCGCGAGTTCAAGACATTCTTTCCCGACAATGCGGTGGAATACTTCGTGTCATACTACGACTACTACCAGCCGGAAGCCTACGTTCCTGCCCGCGACCTGTACATTGAAAAAGATGCTTCGGTAAACGACGAGATAGACAAGCTGCGCCTGGCTGCCACCTATGCGCTTATGGAGCGGCGGGATGTCGTGATAGTTGCGACGGTTTCCTGCATATACGGCCTTGGCATGCCGGACCTGTACAAGGAAATGAGGATCCACCTTGAAAAAGGCCAGGCCGTGGATCCCCAGCAGTTTGCAAAGCAGCTGATTTCCCTCCAGTACCAGCGGAACGATATGATTTTGGAGCGGGGCTCGTTCCGCATCAAGGGCGACACGTTGGAAGTGTTCCCTTCCTACATGGAGACCGACCAGGCCTACCGGATAAAGTTGGACTTTGACGAGGTGGAGCGGATCTGCCGCTTCGACGTGATTTCCGGACATACCGTGGAGGAGTTGGACGAACTGCAGCTGTACCCCGCCAAGCACTTCGTCGTTCCAAAAGATATGCTCTTCTCCGCAACCGACCGCATATTGGCTGAACTGGATGCCAGGGTGGAGGAACTGCGGGGCCAGGGTAAAATGCTGGAGGCGGAACGGCTCAAAACCCGGACGACCTACGACATAGAGATGATGCGGGAGATGGGCTACTGTTCCGGCATAGAGAACTATTCCGCCCCCATCGCGAACAGGAAGAGCGGCGACCCGCCCGCCACGCTCCTGCACTATTTCCCCGACGACTTCCTTTGCTTGATTGACGAGGCGCACGTCACCGTTCCCCAGATTGGGGCGATGTACGAGGGCGACCGGCGGCGCAAGCAGAACCTCATAGACTTCGGCTTCCGCCTGCCTTCTGCGCTGGACAACCGGCCCCTCAAGGTCGCCGAGTTCGACAAGAAGATGAACCAGATGATTTTCGTGACGGCCACCCCCCGGCCCGAGGAGGTGAAGCTGTCCACCCAGGTCGTGGAGCAGCTGATACGCCCGACCGGACTGCTTGACCCGATTATCGAGGTTCGGCCGAGCGAAGGCCAGATGCAGGACATCTACAAGGAGGTGCAGGCCCGCATCGCCAAGCACGAGCGTGCGCTCATACTGACGCTGACCAAAAAGATGGCCGAAGACCTTACCGACTATCTGTCCGGCCTGAACATGAAGGTGAAATACATCCACAGCGAAATAGACACCTTTGAGCGCGTGGAAATCCTAAAGTCCCTCCGCTCCGGCGAGACGGATGTCCTCATTGGAATAAACCTGCTTCGCGAGGGAATAGACCTTCCCGAGGTATCGTTCATTGCGATACTGGACGCGGACAAGATAGGCTTCCTCCGCAGCACCACTTCGCTCATACAGATAATAGGCCGCGCTGCCCGCAATGCGGAAGGCAAGGTCGTCATGTATGCAGACCGCATGAGCGATGCGATGAAGGAGGCCATCACCGAGACCAAGCGGCGTCGCGAGATACAGGAGGCCTACAACAAGGAGCACGGCATCACGCCCAAGACGATACAGAAGGCCGTCGAAGACATCCTGGAGCATGAGAAGGAGGACGCGGAGGCGACCGCAGCCGTCCAGCTTTCTGCCCTCAAGAAGAGCACGAACCTGCTTGTCCCCGCCCAGCGGCGCAAGTTGCTTGAGGCCTTGAAGAAGGAAATGGTGGAGGCAGCGGACCACCTGGACTACGAGCAGGCCGCAGTCTACCGCGACCAAATTCAGGAGATAGAAAAGACCTACGGGAAATAGGGCCCATGGCCCGCCAGATGTCTGGCCACGTTCCCGCCACCGCTTTCGGGGCGGCCCAACTGCCAGAGGTCCAACTGCCAGAGGACCGGCCCAATCACCCTTTTATCGGAGCGACTTGAACGCCCCGAGCAGCTCGTCCATGAGGGCCTTCCTCAGTTCGTCGGAGATGGTCTCCTTGTGGGCATCGTACTTGGGGGCAAAGACTGCGGTTTGAATCTTGCCGTCTTTGATGAAGTATACGGTGGGCGCATCCAAATGCTTTATTCCCTTTTCGTCATACTCCAGATAGTCGAATGCCATTTCCACAAGAAGGTCATAGTCGTCCATGTCTATGTTTGACTTCCATTCCGGGTTTTCCCTCGTGTTGGCATAGTAGACCTTGCCATGGTTTGACAGTTTGCTTGCTTCGTTCAGCACGGGCATGAGGTCGCGGCACCAGGGGCATCGTGCAAAGCCAAAGTAGATGACAAATGTTTCCTTCCTGTTCAGCCGTTCGTACATGTCCCTGATGTTGGACGGTGCAAATACGTACTCTTCGTCTGCATCGTATGTCTCGTATGCGGACATATCCGCCCGCTCCGCCGGGAGGATGTCGCCCGTTCCGCCGTGCGTGCCGCGCCGTGCGTTGAGTGCAAGCGCGGAGAATGCCATGCACAGTGCAACAAAAAAAGTCAGAATCTGCTTCATTGATGTCTTTCCGCTCCCGAGCCCGGAGGCTCTGCTCTATGCTTGTATGTTAAAAGCTTTCGTTTGCTTTTTCTGCAACGGTCCGCCGTTTTTCAAGGGTTCTTTCGAACATCTTGTCCGCAACGGTGGGGAACATGTCGTATATCACCCTGCTGCCTTCCTCCGTGATTCCACCTTTTGTCGCAACCCGAGTGACGACATCGTTGAAGGTCATGTCGTTCTTGAGCATGAGCTCGCCTGTCGCGCATACGGTGTTCAGCAGCATGGTGACGGCTTGGCGTGGGGGAATCTGCGTGTGCTTCATGGCGGAATTTGCAATGACGTCGAACAGGGAGGCGATGAAGCCCGGCATGCAGCTGACAAGCTCCGATCCCATTCCCATTTCGTGCTCCGGCAGCTCGATTACGTTTCCAATCGTCTGGAGCAGGCGCAGGAGCATTTCCTTGTCGGCGTCATCCACCAGCCTGTTGTAGCATACGAGCGTCTGCGACTTGTTGACTTCAGCCGTGACGCTGGGAATTACTTTAGCCATCTTGTGGCATACGACCCGTTCCATGGCCTCAAAGCTTATGCTGCCGTTCAGCGATACCAAAAGCGTACCGTCCTTTACATCCCCCCGTATCTTGTCCAGCACTTCCCTGAGGTCTGCCGGCCGCACGCAGAGGAAGACGACATCGGAATTCCGGGCAACTTCGGCATTGCTTCCGCAAATGCTTGCAATCCCCTTGGCGTCGTCAAGCTTTTCCCTGGTCCTGTTTGCCACGAACAGGTCCTGCTTGCATGCGACGCCTGATTCTGAAAACTTCCACAGCAGCATCTTTCCCATGCTGCCGTATCCGATTATTCCCGTGCGCATGCTGCCTCCGCTGTCGCCGCTATTGCCATGCCCGCTGCCATCATGCCTGTCTCCTGACGGTGCATATCGACCTGTCGGAAACATCCCTCGTGAAGCCGTCGTCTCTGTACATCCGGTAGCCGTCCCCGTTCCCGACGAAATCCAGCTGGCCTGCGTCGATGTCCGCCGACGATGCCGCCTCCATCGCGCCTTTTGCGAGGGGAACCAGGCAGCCGTTCCGAACGAAGAAGACGACCGCATCAAGCGGGACGCTGACGAAGTAGGAGCCCTTGCCCTTTTCTTCCGTCGTCAGCTTGCCCTTCTGCCAGGTCACCTTCGTCATCTGCTCCGGGAGGTAGACGTAGCGCGAAGTCGCGTTCTGCCGGTACACCGGGGCAATCATGATGCCCTCGCCGACCAGCAGCTGATCCTCGCACTCAAGCGCATGGTGGTCCTCCGGCCAGTCGAATCCCAACGGCCGTATGTACATGCCGCCGGACAGGGCCGCCTTGACGAACTCGCTGTAGATATAGGGCAGGAGGGCATAGCGCAGCGTGAGGATGCTCTTGAAGTCCTCCGTCTGGCCGAACGCGTAGCATTCCTGCTCCCGCCCGTTCCATGCGCAGTGGTTCCGCATGAGGGGCGTGAATACCCCCAGGGCCAGCCAGCGCAGGACCAGGTCGCGTGTGGAACTTTCGCCAAAGCCCCCTATATCTGCGCCGGAATAGAGGTAGCCCACCATGTTCAGCGACGGCAGCATCTTTATTTCCTGCTCCAGGTGGGCCCACGAGGACTTGTTGTCGCCGGTCCAGATGCCCCCGTAGCGGTGCGAGCCAATGCAGGAGGCCCTGCTGTACAGGAGCGTGCGGCGATTGGGAGAAAGTTTTTGCAGTGCCTCACCCGCAGCCCTCGTCATCATCGCGCCGTAGATGTTGTGGATCTTGTCGTGCCTGATTTTCTCGCCGCCCACCGTATGGTAGAAGGACTTGTAGTCCTCCAGCATGCTGAACGTGCTGCCGCTCAACGGCGTGAACTGGAAGAAGCTGTCTATGTCCAGGTTCTTCCCGGCGAACGTGCCTATCTTTTCAAATACGGCGTTGAGGCTGTCCTTCGTGTAGAAGAGGGCGGGCTCGTTCATGTCGTTCCAAAAGCCCTCTATTCCTGCGTCGGTGAGCCGCTGGTACTTCATCCCGAACCAGTCCGCCGCCTCCGGCTTCATGAAGTCCGTGAAGCAGGACTCGCCCGGCCAGACGCCGGCGGTGAAGTCGCTGCCGTCCTCCTTCTTGCAGAAGAAGCCCCGCTCGCGCCCTTCCTCGTATACGTCGTAGCCGTCCTGCACCTTTATGCCCGCGTCGATTATCGGCACCAGGCGGACCCCATTTTCCTTCAGGCGGGAAGAAAGCGAGGCCAGGTCGGGGAATTTGGCCTTGTCCACGGTGAAGTCCTTGTAGTCTTCCATATAGTCTATGTCTAGGCAGACGGCATCGAGCGGCAGGCCGTTCTTCCGGTACTGGTCCACGACCGTCTGTACGTCTGCCTCGGTCTTGTAGCCCCAGCGGCTCTGCTGGAAGCCGAAGGCCCAGCGCGGCGGGATGTAGCTCTGCCCGATGAGCCGGCGGAACTGGCGGACCACGTCGTTCAGTTCGCTTTCTATCCTGTCGGGGGCGGGCGTGATGACGTACACGTCCAGTCCCGTGTCCGCGCTCGTGACGACAAGCTCCGACTCGTCGGTCCAGCCTATGTCATACCTGATGCGGGCCGGGCTGTCAAAGAACATGGCGAAGCAGATGCTGTTGAAGCGCGACCCATTGTAGACGATAAGGAAGTTGTGCGCCCCGTACATGGAAGGGGTAAACTCGTCCTGGTTGGGGACATCGGAACACCAGCTTTCGTACAGGCCGCCCCGCTTGTTCATTCCCTTCATCTGCTCGCCCAGCCCGAACACGATGTCCCCCCGGTCCATCCGGTAGGTCCACTTGAACGGGTCGCCGGAGCACAGCGTCCCAAACTGCATGACCGAACCGGACGGTGCGGCCTCCATCGGCTCAACGACCGCTCCGGTCTGTATTGTCTTTCCGAACGTAAATTTCTCAATCATATTCTTTTCATTACCGTAGTCCGGTTCCATACGCCCAAGGGGGCTTTTGAAACCGGTTAAACTTTTTCCGTATCGCGGGCCGGCACAGCTTAGCGCAGCTTAGCGAAGCTTAGCGCAACTGGATATACTCGCTCCAGTGGGGCTGGTTGTAGATGTCCGTGAAGCGGTACATCAGGCGGACGTTGCCCTTTCCGACATCGACGTTGCTTATTTCCATCGCGTCCATCGAGGAGGTGACCGTCATCTGCTCGCCCAGCTTGTAGCTGTCCTTGTAGTCGCCCTTGTAGCTGTAGTAGTCGCAGAGGAAGTCCAGCTTGTCGCCCTTCTTGAGCGTAACCGTGTTCTTCGCCACCACGTCGCTCGTCTTCTTGTCGTAGTCCGGCGCCGCGCCCGCGATGTAGCCGTAGGGGTGGTCGTTGTCAAAGACTATCCAGAGGTTCACGCGCTCACCGTTGAGCAGGGCGGGGACGCGGCCCGTTATCGTGTAGTCGTCTCCCAGCTCCGTCGTGTCCATGTGGTAGTAGGCGACCGGCTGCCCGTTTATGGCAAGCCAGGTCCGGTCGGTACGGGCAATCAAGTCGCCCGAGTCCGTCCAGTCGTACACGTTGTCAAGTCCCAGGTCAATGTAGCCCTCGCCGTCGTCGTAGAACATGTTCATGTCCAGCGCGTGGACGAGGTCCCACTGGCTTTCGGGCAGGCTCATCGTGTATGAGCCGCTTGCCGTCTGCTTCCAGCGGAGTGCGCCGTCGTTGAAGTAGTTCGCGCTGATATATTCCGCAGTCTCCTCCGCATCCAGTGCCCTGCCGGAGAGGAAGTCGCTGGAGGCGAGGCCCCCGATGATGCTGCCGAGCGCGCTGCCGCCACCGGACGAACTGCCCAGGAAGGTTCCCAGGATGCTGCCGATAGCGTCCGCGCTGCCCGAAGAGCCGCCTGCGGAACCGAGCAAGTCAAAGAGCGAACCGACCGGAGATGCCGTCGCGGAACCGCCCGACGCGGCCTGTCCCGAGACTTCCATGCTCGCGAATGCCTTGATGCAGTCCGCGTAGCTGTCGTCCATGCCGATGTCCTCGTAGTTGTCGCATGCGGTATCGACGTAGGAGGCGTTCTTGTAGGGGAAGTAGATTGAAACCCCGTAGGCGTTTGTCATGTTGGACGAGGTCTTGTTGTACTTGACCGCGCCCTGCAGCACTTTTGCAAGTGCCTTGCCCTCGCTGCTGCCCACCTTGTTGCACATGTCCACCAGGTCAATCTGGTCAATCCTGCTGGAAACTGCGAACTCGCGGGTGTTGTAGCGGGCATCGGAAACCGTCTTGTAGTCGTTCTTCGCGATGTAGTTCGTCAGTGACTTGGAGAAGCTGGTCAGCTTGGACGGAACCGTGTTGCTGAATTCCGCAAGGTCAATGACGGAAAGCGTCGTCTTCTGCCCGCGGCACTGCTGGTCGCAGGTCTTCACGAAGTCATCGACAATCGTCTTGCCTATTTCGAGCGTGGAGGTGGACGTGTTCTTAGACAGCTGGTTGAGCCAGTTTGTGTAGAACCAGCCGATTCCCGGCTCGGTTTCCTCGGAGCTTATCATGTAGTCGCCGTAGCTGTTCAGCATGAGCGCGGTTTCGGCTGTTGCCATGAGGCATGCGTCGAAGCCGATGAAGTCAAACTTGACCCCGCCGTCCTTGAGCGCCTTGTTGATTCCCGAAAGGCTCATGGAACCGCTCCGGGGATTCTTCTCGTCGTAGCCGTAGCCCGAGACCGAACCGCCGCCGTGGTCCCAGAAGATGAGCTCGTAGCGGTCCGCCGGATACTTGGACTTGCACCACTTTATATAGGAAGAAAGCGTCTTGGGATCGGTCATCACCTTGCTGCCGTCGTCCTTGACGAGGGGCTTGAGGCCGCCGGAGACCACCTGGTAAATCTGGTTGGTAGAATTGGAGATGCCCTTCGTCTGCCAGCTCTTGCAGCCGCCCGTGTAGACGAGCAGGTTTATCTTGTCGCTCAGCTGCGCCGCCGCCATCTCGCCCAGGTCGTTGGAGGCCATGCCGTACTTGGACTCAAGGTCGGTTCCGCACATGTAGACCATTATCGTCACGGTGTCGTTGCCGCCACCGGCAAACTTCGTGTATTTTGCCCGCGAGCCGGCCGCGACCGACGTGTCTATCTTGCTGTATGAGGTCGCCGAGCCCGATGAGGAACCTGACGACACGGGGCTGGAGCCGCCGCCAAGGCTTCCCGAGCCGGTGATGCCGCCAAGGATGTCCGAAAGTCCGCCCGACTCCCCGCCGAGCATCCCGGAGACCGTCTCCAGTATGGAACCAGAGCTTTCCGCCTGGGTCTGCTGGTTGCCTGCATCCGTGCCGGTGGAAGCCCCGCCCCCACCCAGGCACATCTTGAGTACGAACAGGAGGATGATGAGTCCCAGTCCGCCCCCGCCGACGGCCCGTACTCCGCCGCCACCGGAATGGCCTCCGCCAGAGGAGCCGCCGCTCCCGCCCGGCCTGCCGTAGCCGCCTGAGGAACCGACCGGCCCTGTCCCGAGCCCGTCGCCCCTCTTGTGCACTCCCGTGCTGTTGTTCGTTACGTGGGTGTCCCTCCCGCGAGGTCTTTTCTGGTCCATAATAACGCTCCTGTTGCAAGAATCGTATGCTATCGTATGCTATCGTATGCGAATGCAGTGCTACAATAATACCCTATTTTTGCCTGCCTTGCAATCGGGCGGGAAGCTGCCTGTTTGCCCGTGCCGGGCGAAGACCGTGGTGCTGCTCTGAGCCCGGCAGGCGGTCCCGGTCTGTCATGTGCCGCCAGAATGAGCTATCTGGTGCTACCACGATGGACTATCTGGTGTCGCCACGATGAGCTATCTGGTGCCACCACGATGGACTATCCGGTGCCATATCTGCCCGGTGGGCAAATGTCAGGAGCCGCCAGAGGCCAACCCGGCCGGTTGGATACTTGTGCCCCGGGACTAGCGCCCCCGTGTTGTAAAAGCCGCCGATTTCTGCTAGAGTTTTACTGTTATGGTAATCTCTTCAATAGACTTAAAGGACGGCCACGTCGTCCAGCTCAAGAACGGAAAGGATTTGGTACTGCAGCGCGACGACGCTGACAAACTCATACAGGAATTTGACCGCTACGGCGAGGTCGCCGTCATAGATTTGGATGCCGCGATGGGGCATGTGGACGCGAAGGGCAACACGGTGAACACCCCCCTGCTCAAGTCCCTCCTGCGCAAGGGCAACGTCCGTACCGGCGGGGGCATCCGCAGCGTCAAGCGGGCGCGGGAACTCGTGTCTCTTGGGGCGGAAAAGGTCATCATCGGTTCGGCGGCATGGAACGCAGACCGCAAAGAAGACGAGCCCGTGCTGAACGTCCCCTTCCTGGAGGAGCTTGCCGCCGCAATCGGAAAACAGCGGATTATCATTTCGGTGGATGCGATAAACGGTCAGATTGCCGTCAAGGGCTGGACGGAGTCGCTCCCGGTTTCCCTCGTCGAAGGGGCCAAGGAGGCGGAAAAGTACTGCTCGGAGCTGCTTTTCACCTGCGTGGAAAAAGAGGGCTGCATGGGCGGTACCGACATGGAGCTGGTCAAGTCCCTCCGCGAGGCCGTCGGTTGCCGCGTGGTCGCCGCCGGCGGGGTCAGTTCCGTCGAGGAGGTTGCCGCGCTTGAAAGGCTGGGCTGCGACGTGCAGCTGGGCATGGCCCTGTACACCGGCAAGGTGAAGCTGGACGACTGCTTCGTCTCCTGCATCGACTGGAAGAAGACCGACGGCCTGGTCCCGGTCATCGTGCAGAGCCCGGCCCGCGAGGTGTTGATGATGGGCTTTGCCAACGAGGAAGCCCTGCGCAAGACCTTCGAGACGGGAAAGATGACCTTCTTCAGCCGCACGAAGGGGCGGCTCTGGACCAAGGGCGAGACCAGCGAGCACTTCCTGAACCTGGTCAAAGTCCGCGCCGACTGCGACCGCGATACGATTCTTGCCACGGCTGTCCCGGTGGGCGGGGTCTGCCACACGGGAAGCTGGAACTGCTTTTCCAGCGAGGCGGACGAGGCGTCAAGCATGGAGCGGCTCTACGGGACGATTTCCGACCGCTTTTCCAACCCCAAGCCGGGCAGCTACACGGCGACGCTCAACGACAAGCGGGTGCGCGAGAAGGTGATGGAGGAGGCCGAGGAGCTGACCGAGGCCGAAGGCCGCGAGGAAGTCATCTGGGAAGCCGCCGACCTGCTCTACTTCGTCAGCGTCCTGATGTACAAGGAAGGCGTGAGCTGGCAGGACGTCTACGACGAGCTGGACCGCCGCCACAAGGAGAAGTAGCAGGGGCAGGGGGCCACGGACATCAGTTTTCATGGGGGGAATCCTCCATAAAACCGTATGGAGCGGGGGCCCAACGGGCATAGGCACCAGCCCCTGTATTTGAGGGGCGGGCGGCTTTTCCCCCGGCCGGGCGGAATGTGCCGGAAAAGGCCCCGCCGCCGGTGTTCCGTGTGATTTTGAAACCGATTCTCTATTTCCTTTTTCCATCGAATTCAGTATTATGTCTGTATATTATAGAAAAACTTTTTGAAAGGCGAGGTAATAGGACGATATGGCAAAGAAACTGACACCGATGACGCTTTTGTGCGGCTACCTGGGGGCGGGCAAGACGACCCTTCTGAACAATGTGCTGAACAACCAGCAGGGCTACAAGGTTGCCGTCATTGTGAACGACATAGGCGAGGTCAACGTTGACGCGAAGCTCATCGCCGACGGGGCCAAGATTACCGACACGAGCAGCATCGTGCCGCTGACCAACGGCTGCATCTGCTGCACGCTCAAGACCCAGCTGGCGCAGAATATAGAGAACTTGATAAAGGGCGGCAAGTACGACTACATCATGATTGAGGCGAGCGGCGTCTGCGAGCCCATGCCCATTGCCCAGGAGCTTGAGACGATACAGAACGGCAAGCTGGACAACGTCGTCGGCGTGGTCGATGCCAAGCGCCTGGTGGACGAGTTCGCCTCGGGCGACGCCCTGCTCAAGGAGAAGGACGAGGAGGACATCGAGTCCCTGCTCGTGCAGCAGATAGAGTTCTGTTCAACACTGGTGATAAATAAGAAGGATTTGGTCACGGAGGACGAGTTCAAGAAGGTCCGCGCGGTCATCAACGCGATCCATCCCGGCGTGAAGGTCATAGAGACCGACCACGGCAAGGTCGATGTGGGCGAGGTGCTGGCGACCGGCAGCTTTGACTTCGAGGCGGTCTACGCCAGCGCGGGCTGGTGCAAGAGTCTTGAGGAGGATGAGGGCGCGGACCACGACGATGACGACCACGACCATGAGGGGCACCACCATCACGACGACGATGACGATGATGACCACGAGGGGCATCATCATGGCGGGCATGGCCACCACCACCACGAGCACCGGCACGAGGGCGAGAGCGAGGACGAGTACGGCATAGGCACGATGATCTACTACCGCCGGAAGCCCTTCGACCGGCAGAAGCTGGACGAGTTCTGCAACAGCTGGCCCAAGAACATCATCCGCTGCAAGGGGCTCATGTGGTTCGCGGACGAGCCTGAGATGGCCTGGGTATTCGAGACTTCCGGCAGGCAGATTCAGGCCGGCTACTCCGGCCAGTGGATTGCGGCCGCCCCCAAGGGAGAGCGCGAGCAGATCCTGAAGGAGAACCCCCGGATCGTGGACGAGTGGGACAAGGACGTGGGAGACCGCATGATAAAGCTCTGCGTCATCGGGCAGAACCTGGACCGGGAGGCGATTGCGAAATCCCTGGACGGCTGCCTGGCGGACTAGTCACCTGCCGACGGTCCTGCTGACCGTCGCTTGTCGGGCGAGGCCTCCCGGCTCTTGTATCGCTCTGTCTGGCGGTTGGGCGGAGCGAAAACGTTTTCGGGGAGAAAAACGAAAACGTTTGCGTAAAAACACAGAATTTCATTGCAAAATTCCCCTTCTCGTTTTATAGTAATATAAATGTGGAGGCAGTTTCAAAAGTCCAGAAGGACTTTTGAAACTGGACCAAATAAAACTGCGAGGGCCGCAATTGCACGAATGTGCGTCGTGCGTTGCACAGGCCCTCGTGAGCCAGTGTAGAAGTAACCGACTTTTGCGCTGGCTTCGGAGGGGTATTTTTATGCCTGTCACATTGAAGGACATTGCCAAGGCCTGCGACGTTTCGTTTTC
Organism: Treponema sp.; assembly: GCA_024690865.1. Taxonomy (GTDB): domain Bacteria; phylum Spirochaetota; class Spirochaetia; order Treponematales; family Treponemataceae; genus Treponema_D. Next base: position 25,948 of record JAILON010000178.1, read on the forward strand.
GACTGTGAGCAAGGCCCTTAAGAACAGCCCGGAGATAAGCCAGAAGACCATAGACCTTGTGAACAAGAAGGCGATGGAACTGGGCTACCATCCCAATGCGGCGGCCATAGCCCTCCGCACCAACCGTTCCTACGACATAGGGGTCATCTTCGAGGATATAACCGGCTCCGGCCTGCAGCACCAGTATTTTGCCCGCATTTTTGATTCCATAAACGAGAGCGCGAACAGGGCCGGCTACGACATCACCTTCCTGAGCAACGTGGGCAAGCGCAACTACCTTGCCCAGGCCAAATACCGGGGTTGCGACGGCATCATCATCGTGAACTCGTCCTTTCGCCGGGCGGACGTGAAGGAGCTCTTGGACAGCGGCATTCCCATCTGCACCTTGGACAGGAACCTGAAGGATTCGCACCCGTCGGTGATGAGCGATAACAGCGACGGCTTCCGTTCCCTGATGGAGTTCATCCTGGGCCGCGGACACAGGAAGATAGCCTTTGTCCACGGGGAGGCGACCGACGTGACGCGGATGAGGCTGTCCGTGTTCCGCTCCATGCTGAAGAAGTACAGCGTGGAAATCCCCAAGGACTACATAATGGGCGCGATATACCACCTGCCGGAAACGACCAAGCAGGCCACGCTGGACCTGCTGGAGCTTCGCGACAGGCCCACATGCATCATATACCCGGACGACTATTCCGCGCTCGGCGGCATAGATGCGCTCATGCAGAGCGGAATCACGCCGGGCAGGGACATAAGCATTGCGGGCTACGACGGCATCTTCCTGTCCAAGGTCATTACCCCCCGTCTGGCTACTTGGGAACAGAACAGTCCTGAAATAGGCAGGCAGCTGGTTGCCCAGCTCCTTTCCAGCATTGAATACCCGGAAAGCTTTTCTCCCGCTTCCATAAAGGTGTCCGGCCGTTTGGTCGAAGGTGAAAGCGTTGTTGACTTGAACCTGTAAATCTGGGAAAATCTTTTAGAAAAATCTTAAACTGCCCCTTGGAATCTGTGGCAGCAGAGCCTGCCGATGACTTTTGGGACTGCATCACTTTTTCGCCGTATCCGGCCACGGGGACGAAAAAAAGGCCGACCGCATTGACATGCGGTCGGCCTCCTCAAGGGACTAACCCCTATTCATCCGAACCAGTGCAAGAGCCGATTGCCGTTGCACTGGCAAATCCATCGATTTGGATTTAGCGCTTCAAGTTCGGATGCTTCTCTTGAAGAGCGGTATAGAAGTTGTTCCAAGCCTGATCCTCGGTAATGAGTCCATTATAGTAGTCAGCCATCGCAGCCTGAAGCTTCTCGCAGTACGCCTGATCAAACATAGACATCTTGTTGTTCTTGTCAATCTTCTTTGCATTCTGAAGCATCAGACCAAGGTAATTCTGTCCACCAAGGAAGGCATTCTGATAACTGCTGTTTGCCATCTCAGTCATTGCCTTCTCGTTATTGCAGAAGTCGTTGTACTTTTCGACAATCTTCTTGGCAACGGTCGGATCACAGGTCATCGTCTTCATGATGTCCTTGATCAGCTCAACGTTGTCAGTTCCCTTGGCAGCGCAGATCCAGGTGCCGCCCCATGAGTAGCCCTGGGGTCCTTCGCAGAATGCCCAGTCACCGCAGCTTCCGTTTCCAGCAACATAGGGCTTAGAAGCATCGTCAGCGGCCCAACCGGCCAGACAGAAGTCGATGAACCAAGTCGGTCCGAAGTAGCCGAAGACCTTTCCGTTCTTTCCGGCACCCTGTCCGCTCTCGGGAGTCCAGAGGTTTGCCTTGTTGTTGTATCCCTTGTCCGTATACTCCTTGGTCTGCTTAACCCAACGGCGGATCTGGGGATCAATGGTGATCTTGTCGCCCTTCACGAGGGGAGCAGAGATGTTGTCGGAGAAGACGCGGAAGTCATCGTCAAAGCCGGAGACCATGAAGTAGCCGGCAGCCTTCATCTTGGCAGCAACGGCGTCGAACTTGTCCCAGCTGTT
>JAILON010000049.1 GCA_024690865.1 Treponema sp.
TTCACTGTTGAATAAGTTGAAACTCTACTTGACTACGCATACTATAAATCATAAAAACCTGAAGTCTTATGTTTTTTTATGCAGCACTCCAAGCCCTGCTCAGCCGTTTCAAGTGCTTTTTGAAACTGACCTGTTACACCATACAGATTTGAAAGCTTTATTGCCAGATCTATAAAAGACCTTGCATACATTTCACTCTCTATAGTATGCGTAGTCAAGTAGAGTTTCAACTTATTCAACAGTGAAATATACTTATTAAACTCTCTCTGGTTACAAAGGTTAATACTACTGAAAGTGTAAATTGCCTGTATACATTTAATCTCCTCGAAAGTAAGATACAAATCTTGCAAATCCGTTTCCAAAGTAAAATCTGAAAGTGTCAAAGATAATGCATCATAAAATGCCTGTTGAGATTTATGATTATCATCACAAATTATAGAATCAACACCTGCCTTGCAACTTAGATAAAATTGTTTTTCCAGCTTGTTCATTGCAAATGGAATCTGCTCATAACGTGTAAGCAGCTCCTGTATGTTATGATTATTAGTCGCAAGACGACTTGCTATCTCCCGTTCTATCTGAACTCTCTCGAATTCCGAGTTAGGGATTGCGACATCAAATATAGAAAGAGGAGCTCCAAGCCGTTGCATCAAAGCTTCGAACAGCTTATAACTTGGCGACATATCTCCGTTTTCTATCTTGCACAACGTCGCAGGTGTGCACAGTCCGTGACAGAGTTTTCGCTGTTGGACCCTGCCTTTTAAACGGTATTCTCTAATGATATTTCCCGCACTATACTGTGACATTTCTAAATCCCTTCCAAGACGAAATCACCAAAGCTTACGGTTAATTCCCTTCGATACAAGTCAAGAATATCTTTCTTTCCTGTTTCCTCAAAACCTGCAAAAGAATGCGCCACAGCAACTTTACCATCTTTTATATTGCCTATACTAAAAAGTGCAAAACCTTTTTCATACAGAAGTTCAAATAAATAAGTCATCTTACCATAGCGGATACAGCAAGATATTGCCTCATTTGCAACAGAAAGGGCTTTATTACAGTCTTTCTGCGCATTGAGCCAAGTGACAAGCAAATATGCCATATAGGGATAATCATTTGCATACTCTTCAATCTCAACTTCCTGCACATGATAATATAAGTTCAAAGACTGCAAAACAGTAATGGCAACATCCTTGCGCTCATCATTATATAGACAGTCAGCTATGCAGATAATAAGCTTTGTCTCCTGCTCAGAAAGCATGTGCTTGCTAAGATCCGTTTCAAATGAAAAATCCTTAAATGTTTTTTTCAGTGCATCCATATATTTCTGCAACAGACAGGACATATTCATGCCTTGCCGACGTTCACACAGGGCTTCCGCATACAGGCAGAACTGCTCCTCCAGATAATCCATCGTATCACAGCAAGAACGGTAATCTTTCAGGAGTTCCTTTATCTCATAGTCTCCTTCGACAATATGCTCCTTAACAATTGCCTCAAGCTGAGCGCGAATATATTCGACTGGTTTTGCATGTGAATTCAACAGAGTAACAGGAGGCTTCAGCTCTCCCATAAGGTGACTTAGATTTTCCCTTGTCGTATTTTGGACTCCGTTTTCTAAACGTGAGATTGTAAGAGGCTCCAGTTTATCAAGTCTGGAAGAAAGCTCATTTTGTGTCAAGCCTTCCCTCCGTCTGGATTCTTTTACGACAAGGCAAACCTTATACTTTGACACAAATCACCTTAATATATATACGTATTTTTGTCAACTCCTAATATTTACAAAGCAGATTTTCTTAAATTTCTCAAAACGATATGTTTCTTTTTTTTTTAAACTGCTTATACTAACGCTATCCTCTGAAAAACAGGGGGCTTTATTCATACAACGGAGGTTCAGTTATGAACGAAACGAAAGACAAGAACGGCTTTGTTGCCGTAAACGAAGAAGAGATGAAGTTTGCCTCGGGCGGTTACTGCCCCATTCCACGTCCGCCGCTCCCCACGTCCAACCCCGGACCTTTTCCCCGCCCCCTTCCAACCCCGAGGGTCTGACACCAAGCAGGTATTCGGTTGAAATTCGCATAAGGAGAAATGTTTATGGAAGCAAAAACCATTGCTGAGAATTTTAGAGAACTGTCTGAAAAAGAAAAAGAACAGGTCATCGGAGGCTCCATTTTGACCAGTTATGCGTGTAGTGGTCCGTCTGTTGCCACCACGGTCGCATATTCCATTTCTGGGGTGTTCAGCAATTAGAAGAATTCCCTCGTCGAGGGATTATCATATAAACGTTTTCAACACAAGACCGTGATTGTAAACAAAAAACGGAGGTTCAGTTATGAACAAGACTGACGAACTTAAGATTAATGGATTCTCGGAGCTTTCCGAGAACGAGCTTCAGGAAACGGAGGGCGGGGTTGCACCAGCTCTTATGGGTGCCGCTATTATCTGGGCGGCAAACGCAGGCTTGCTTTCATTTGGATTGTCTTACTATCACGACCATGTATCTTCAAGAAGGAGGTAAATCATATGAACAATTTGGATAATTTGAAGCCTGTAACTGAAAGTGATTTCACCGAAATATCCGGCGGCCGGGGCTACGAAGAAGCATTAACAGCAGTTGAAGCCGTATGCAGCATTGCAGGACTTGCAACGGGCGGAATAGGATGGACAGTCAGAGGAGTAATAGTAGCAGGTGCCGGAATCGGGCATATGGTTTACAGCAACAGCAAGTACAATCCGAACCGCCGCTAAGATAGCGAGAATCAATGCACAGTGTTTATAAACGCTGTGCATTAACAAATATTAAGAGGATATATGACAACAATTCTTTTTTCCACATACATATTCCAATGCGGCATAAACATCGTGAGTCTGCTTCTTGCGATTGCATCCGGCGACGGTGAGGAAGGAACATTCTTTGGCTCATTCCTTGCGATGCAGACTGTCATCCTCTACCTGATGGCCAGCCACAGGATTTCAAGCCGTCCCTACGCCAGCTTCTTGTTTATGAGCCTCGGTTTTACCCTTCTAGCCCGTGCCACGCAGCTTCCGCAGTTTCAGGCCAGATGCCCCAGCGTACTGCATCCCATCTTCGTGATTGCATCGGCACTGTTTCTGTTAGCAGGCCTGTTCGTTTTTGATAAGAAGAACTGAGGTCTTCTGAAATCTATTACGCAAGGTGATTCAGGATATATCATTCAGAGAGGTAACATTATGTTCCATGAAAAAAAGATTTGTTCATTCATTGTCCTGTGTTTCATTCTCGCCTCGGCCTTGTTCCCGGCGGGAAGCGCAAACACAAAAAACGGATATGCGAAGATTCCCTTCACCTTTGATTTCAGCAGCTACATGCCCGGTTTCCTTCTGGAAGACTGTGAGGGAGGGGAACCGCTGAAAATCATCTTTGACAGCGGCTACAATCACGAGGTCTTTTACCGCAGTGCCATAAAGAAAGCCGGAAAAGAGGCGGAAGACATGCTCGTGGGGATGATTGCCCAGCAGTATATGACATTATCCCCGGGAATCAGCCAAAAGAAGCTGGCCGGAAAATACAGGAATTTCTGGAACAGGGCGACCCCGATATAACCGTCGGTCTTACCTGCACGGATTCGTTCGTAAGGAAAAACCTGTACATCGATTCACATCCTTTCCTTTTCGATCCCGCGCCCGCAGCCCGGCAGAAGGAGGACGGAATCGTAGGCCTGAAATTCTTTGGCGCGTGTGACCGGCTGACCATAGACTATGTGAACAATGTCATAGTCATCAACGGGAAGCCCCTTTCCGGCGTGGAAGGCCCCCTCGTAAAAGTTCCAATGCTGGAACTGTACAAAACAGAGATCGAAGTCGATGGCATCAGACAGGATGCGATTATAGACACGGGCGCGCAGGTCTTTGTCCTCTGCGATGAGTCAGCCATGACAATGACGGATGAGGAGAAACTGGACTTCATCATGAACGGAAAGATACAAACGAGCTCCCCTGCCTGTAAGGAGGTGACAGTTTCATTCGGAAGCATCAGCAGGAAGCTTGAGGCGTGCAGGTCAAGCGACAGGAATGCAAAGGCAAACGAGAACGGCAGAAGGGGCGGCTACGTGTATAACCTGCTCGGCTACTCCTTCTTTGAAGGACACCGCATCCAGTTCGACTTCAAGCACGGCAAGTTCATCATGGAATAGGGAGCAAGGCAGACACAAAAAATGTAACATCCTGTTAGCTCCAGTGTTTAGCTTGCATAACAAGAAGGAGAAGCTCATGAACAAAGCTGTCAAAGAAACGCTTGTCTGGTTCTTTTTGGGGAAATCCAAGAACAAGTTCCTAAGGCTGCTGACCGGGATCATGGATCTGTTCGTCGTGTATTTTGTCTTGGTCTGGTTCATCCCGGGCATATTCTTCCGCAACTCATACAAACTGGGCAACATAACCTTCAAATGCGCCGGATATGAGAAATACGACGGAGGGGCAGGCGAAGCGGAATTCCATCAGGCATGCGATGAGGCTATGGAAGCCATTTCTCACAGCGAATTGTATAATGCGGACACAAAGATAAGCGTCCTCTTCTGTCCGGGGCATGCCGCCTACAAGCTTCTGGTATGCAACCCGCTGGATACTTCCATCGGGCTCAAAAGGTCCCTGACCCCGTTCAACGTCATAGTCGTCAACAAGACGAGCTTCAAGGAGATGTCGGCATTCGGCGGGGCAAAGGCGAACAACGAAAGGCAGCTCACCTCTTTGCTGTCGCACGAGACGACACACGTGTTCAGCCACAAAAGCGGCCTTGCCAATACCTTCACGCCCGCATGGAAAGAAGAGGGTATCTGCGAGTACATGGCAGCAGACAGCTCCTATCCCGTGCAGGAGGGCTGGCGGCACTTCCTCGCGGGAGAGACGGTGAAAAGCCATTCATACGACTACTTCCTGTACCGCGTGGCGGTGACCTACCTGCACGACGTGGAAGGCCTGTCATTCGCCGATATCGTCGCTGACAAGCGCAAGCAGCAGGAAGTGCTTGACAGCGCACGGAGACATGTACAGGAAAGCGGGAAAGTTTTGTTTTGACACAACGTTTCCTTGCTATATTTCGCGTCTGGCTTATAGAACGATTGGAAACTGGGAAGGAGAGAACTCCATGAATAAAAAGACGCTGACGGCGATGAACATCCTGTTCGTCCTCAGCTTTGTTGCGGGTGCGGTCTGCGTCGCATACCGCCGGAACTGGCTTCTCTTCGGGAACGTGGTGTTCGGCCTTGTCCTGATTGAATCCCTGTACCTTTTCGTGTGGAGAAAAACGGAGCTGTCAGCGGGCCGGACTCGTGCAGTCATCATCTGCTATGCGGTGATGCTCTTGGCCATGCTCCTGATTGCGGGAAGCAAATCTTTATAACAGAGCAAACGCAGGCCCGCCCTATAGAAATTCCTTTCAAATTAGTGTATGCTTCCTGACTATTAAAGCCAACAGAGAATGCGGGCAAGCGATGCCTTTCCCCGGATTCAAGGAGCAGCGATGGGCCTGAAAAGCAAGGGGGAAAGCCCCTCCCCTTCCCCGGACTGGGATCTTGCAGGGGTCGAAGAGCTGAATTTCAGGGTGTTCAGGACGCTCGCCATGGTATCAGTTCTGGCGGGAATCGTGCTGTGCGCGGGGACGCTGATTCCCGGAACCTATCTGTCAACGCCCGACTTCCGGATTCTGTTCCTGGCCTCCACCGTCGTCTTCACAATCTACTTCCTGATAAGCAGGCTGAGCGCAGCTTTCGTTCTCCGGCACTCAATCCCCTTCCTGTACATGATTATCCTTACCTGCCAGGTTTTCTTCCTCGTGCTGGACAGGATCGTATCATCCCACCGGGGCAGCGAGGCCCCCTACACCATCATCCTGGGCTTCCTGATGGCGCAGCCCATAATCATCACCGACAAGACCAGCCGCCTGTCAGCCTGGACGACGGCATCCGTCCTGGAATGCATAATCCTGTCCATCCTGCTCAAACCGCCGATGATCGCGATGAACGACGTAATCAACTGTGCCGTACTGGGCATAATCGGGATCAAAATCGGCAGGGTATCCAAGTCCTACTTCATGAGCTACACGGAGATGAAAGTCAAGGAGAAGGACGTGGAGATAATGGCGGCGGAGGCGGCGAGCAAGGCCAAGTCCGAATTCCTCGCCCTGATAAGCCATGAGGTCCGCACGCCGCTGAACGCGGTCACCAACATGAACGAGATGATACTGCGCGAGTCCACCGACCAGACCGCGCTCGGTTACGCAAAAAGCATCAAGCACGCGTGCAGGACCCTCTCCGCCCTGATAAACGACATACTGGACTTCTCCAAGCTCAACTCCGGGGAATTCACCCTCCTCCCCATAGAATACAAGCTGGACGGGATGCTGGACGACGTGCTGAACATGATTATGCCCCGCGCCCGCGAGAAGGGGCTTGATTTCACTGTCAACGTGCAGGAGGATATCCCGAACAACCTGATTGGGGACGACATAAGGATAAAGCAGTGCCTCGCGAACCTTCTGTCCAATGCGGTCAAGTACACGGACTCAGGCGGGGTAACCCTCTCCGTAAGCTGGCAGCAGGCCGAAGCCGACGATGACCAGAGCATATTCATCAGCTTCTCAGTCTCGGATACGGGCATAGGGATAAAGAGCGAGGACTTCAGCAAGATAGCCTATCCCTTCGAGCGGCTGGACGAGCTGAAGAACAGGAGCATTGAGGGGACAGGTCTGGGGCTTGCCATAGTCCGCGGCATACTGAAGAAGATGGGCAGCTTTCTCAAGGTGAAGAGCGAGTACGGGAAAGGCTCTGAGTTTTCATTTACAATATGGCAGCCTGTGACCGTCGCCATTCCCATAGGCAAATATACACCAAGGACAAGCAGCAACGACGGGGCCAGGGCGAGTCGGTACGGCACTTTCACAGCCCCCGATGCAAGGATCCTCATCGTCGATGACATGCAGGCAAACCTGGACGTTATGTGCTCGCTGCTCAAATGCACCAAGATCCGGGTGGACACCGCGACCAGAGGAAAGGATGCTGTCGATATGGTCGCCAGGACCCACTATGATGTCATATTCATAGACCACAGGATGCCGGGGATGGACGGCATAGAGACGCTCCACGAGATATGGCTGCTGGGAGCACCAAGGGAGGACGGCAGCATTCCCGGGATGGACGGGGTCAAGTTCATCGCCCTTACGGCAAACGCAGCGAAGGACTCGCGGCAGAACTACATCCGGGAAGGCTTCAACGACTACCTCGCCAAGCCCGTGGATCCGCAGGAACTGGAGGAAATGCTCGTGAGGCATCTTCCGAAAAAACTCGTCATGCTGTCCGCCGGAAAGACGGGCGGGGAGCATACTGACAGGAGCAAGGCGGATGACGCTTTCCTGCAGGAGTACGCAAAGCTGGAAGAATCCGACACAGGAACCGCGATGAGGTATTGCGGGAGCGTGGAATCCCTAAGGAAAACGGCCGAATCTTTCTGTGCGGAGGCCGGGGCCAACGCAGAAAAGCTCATGCGGGTTTTGACGGAGAAGGACCTCAAGCTCTGCGGCATTACCGCCCACACTCTCAAGACCGCCCTCCGGCTCCTTGGCTTCACGAGTCTTTCCCTAACGGCGGCCCAGCTGGAGGAATATGCGGATTCGGAGTATGAGGAAGGCCTCAGGATACTCGTGCCCGATTTTGCCGGGGAAATCATCCGGTACGGCGAACGCCTGGGTGGCATCCTTGGTGCAAAGGCCGCGACCAAGCGGACTCCGATGGATGACGGACAAAGGCATCAGGCTATCAAGGCGCTCGCAGAATGCGCGGAATCCGGCGACCTGAGGACAGCCGGGCACATACTGGACATGCTCGCGGAATACGAAATTCCTGAGGATTTTTCCGAGACGTTCAGGCAGGCGGGGCAGGCAGTACGGAACAAGGACAGGGAATTTTTCCGGGAGCTTACGGCGGACTTGAAAAGAACAGAGAAAAAAAAAGAGGAGTTTGCTTTATGAGAACAAAGCTGGCGTTTTTATGCGACGATTCGAATCAGTTTCTTGTCAGGAGCATGGTGGCAGAGCTACGGGAGGCAGGGTATGAGGTTGACGTATACCCTATGGGCATAAATGCCTACGGCTTCATAAAATCAGAGCACAAGATTTTCATCGTCTACATGGACGGCTTCTCGCTTGAAAGCGAGAAGTTCCTTGGCTCAATCGACGTCGCCATGGCAGACAAAAAGAAAGAGAGGAGGCTCTACCTGATAGGTACGGACGAGGACCTGAAGCAGGCGAACTTGAACATAGACCATACGTTAATAACCCATTCCTTCAGGCGGCCAGTGGACATGGAGAGCGTGCTGAAGGAGCTGAGCATCATCAACCCCTCATACACATACGACAACAGCCTTAAAATCTCCGAGGATACGTCGCAGGAACAGGGCCGCAAGACCATCCTCATCGTCGATGACGACGACATATACCTGAGGAACATAGAGGGATGGTTCACCGACGAATACAAGGTCTACACGGCGGCATCCGTCACAAGCGCGCTCTCCCTGCTCAAGAAAGTAAGCATAGACCTGATACTGCTGGACTATGAGATGCCGCTCCTGTCCGGTCTGGACTTCCTGCGCATCCTCAGGAGCGAGCCTGCCACCGAGAAAATTCCGATAATCTTCCTGACCGCAAAGGATGACAAGGAGATAATCCTTGAGATTCTAAAGGAGGAGCCGACAGGCTACCTGTTAAAGACGACGGCGCCCATCCTGCTCAAACACAACATCAAGAACTTCTTTGACGGAAAGGAGCTCTGGTGGAAGGCAAACTGAGGGAGCCATACCTGCATGTCAGCCTACGGCTGCGCAGCCACAGGGACGGCTGTCAGCCTACGGCTGCCAGCCGCGGTCCACGTTGAGCAGGACTCCGTTCATCGCCGGATTGGACAGCAGGGACACGGCAGCCTCGGCCACGTCGCGGGGACTTACGACGAAACCTTCCGAACCTGACGGGGCGTTGGCCGCCGGTGCGCTGGAAACAGACCCCGGCAGAACGGCGTTGCAGCGTATTCCCTTGGCCGCATAGTTCTTGGCTACCGAGCGGACAATGACGGAAAGGCCCGTCTTTGCCCCGTGGTAGGCAGTGGTCAACGAGCGGGGAAGGATGCTCTCGCTCCGCGTACCGCCGAACAGGAGTATGTTGCCGCCGCCCCGGCTTATCATCCCCGGCAGGGCAAGGCTCACCGCAAGTCCCGGCAGTGCATAGTCGAACATGGCCAGCCGTGCCCAGTCCGTCGCCCCCGTATCCTCAAGCTTTTTCCGTATGAAGGGGCCGTAGGCGACGATCAGGATATCTGCCTCCCTGACGGCCCTGTTCAGGTTGCCCTTCTCCAATGCGAATATGCCATCCTTTTCAAAGTCGCAGCGTACGAAGCCCGGTTCGTCGGACTGCTCCCCCTCGCCTTTTCCCGGCAGATTCCGTCCGGTTATGATTATCCTCGCACCCGCCTTGAGCAGCAATGAGGCGCATTCCTTGCCAAGGCCGCTGGTTCCGCCGATGACCAGAGCCTTCTTACCTTCCAAAAGACTTCGTTCCATAGCGTCTTTAGTTTTGCAGAATCAACAGAATTTTGCAAGGGCACCTTCAAGAATACGGGCCAACGGGGGTGCCGGGGCCAGCGGGGGGTGCCAAGGGCACCTTCAAGAACAGGGGGGCCAGAGGGGCCCCATTCCTGCGGACCCACCAGGAGGACGGAAGCCGTCCAGTTTGAACGGAGGACTTGCTTTCCACCGATAAAACAAATTTTTATCGGTTTCTATCGGAAACAACACTTTCTTTTTGGCTAAGAGCACTATATAATAAAAAAAGGAGGTCTAAATGGCTTGTTTCACAGTTCCACTTGCAGAAGCACTCATAACCACGGTGGCAGAACGGATCATCAAATCTCATGAGGCAAAGGCCGCTTCAGATGCATTTGACGGCAAAATCAAATTTTCAACAAAGCTTGGCTGGCTGAACAAGATGCTCTGGGGTGGCAGTGCCCTCCTTGCCTTTGAGCACGTCTGGCATGGTGAAGTCGTTCCTTTCTTTCCCTTCCTTACCGCTGTAAAAGACGGAGAGGCCGCAGGGATGCTGCAAGAAATGGCCACTGCCGGAGTGGGCATGGCCGTACTGGTAACAGCGGTCTGGGGCATTATGGTCGCAGTTTCTTCCATGATAGAAAAGCTCCCATCACGGAGGCCGGGGGAACCGGGGTCCAGTGCGCCCCTGCTTGCGGGAGGCCTTGCATGACGCTTCTTGTCACGGTGTTCGCGGCCATAGCCTGCACGGTCGTCTGGTACAGGAGCGCAGAAGCCCGCCAGCTGAAGGCCGGAACCCTCTGCCTGATGTACTGGGGAGCTTCACTCATGTGGCTCGTTGATGCGATTTTTGAATATGCCGAACGTGGGGCAGAATCCTTTGTACCCGCCCCGCTCGACATGCTCAACGACCTGTACCTGGGTCTTTCCGTGGTCGCACTGGGTCTGATCATCTGGCTGGTAACGCTGTTCGTGCGCGACCCCAAGGGTGTGGTGCGGGTAGCCCTGCTCCAGAAAAACTCCTGATCATTCCTTCCTCGCACGCATAGACTTGGAACTCAAGGATTTTTTTTCGGAACACCGCCGGGTGGCCATAGCTTTTTCCGGTGGTGTCGATTCCGCCTACCTCCTCTATGCCGCAAAACTGTACGCGGAGGAACTGGCGGCCTATTATGTCCAGAGCGATTTCCAGCCGGAATTCGAGCGGGAAGATGCCTGCCGTCTGGCCGGACAATTGGGACTTCCCTTGACAGTACTTCACGTCAGGGTCCTGTCGGATCCGCAGATTGCCTCAAACCCTCCGAACAGGTGCTACTACTGCAAAAGAAGGATTTTCTCAGTAATCGAGGACCGCGCCAAGTCCGACGGTTTTGAAGTCATTTTGGACGGGACGAATGCAAGCGACGACGCTGGCGACAGGCCGGGGATGAAGGCACTGAAGGAACTTTCCGTCCTGTCCCCCCTGAGGGTATGCGGACTTACAAAAAGCCGCATACGGGAACTTTCCAAGGAAGCGGGGCTGTTCACCTGGAACAAACCCGCATACGCCTGCCTTGCGACGCGGATTCCCCATGGGACCCCAATCAGCAAGGAGCGGCTTGAAAGGACGGAACGGGCCGAAGCCTTCCTCATATCGCTCGGCTTTTCGGACTTCCGCGTGAGGACGGCAGTCATTAACGGAAGGGACTGCGCCCGTTTGGAACTGAAGGAATCGCAGCTTGCAAAGCTGTGCGGGATGTGCAGCAGAATCGTCTCGCAGCTGAAGGACGGCTGTGGATATGGCAAGGTGCTCGTAGATTTGGAGATGCGGGATGAATAGCGGAACAAAGAAGCTCCTTGAGGGCGTGCGGGACGGTACCGTGTCCGTGGATGATGCGCTTGCCCAAATCAAGCAGCAGCCTTTCATGGAACTGGGCTTTGCAAAACCAGACCTGCACCGGAAGGCCCGGCAGGGAGTGGCGGAAGTCATCTACGGGGCAGGCAAGACCGCCGCCCAGATTGTGGAAATAGCCCGGACAATGCAGGATGCTGGGCAGGGGCCGGTCCTCATAACGAGGATGGACGGAGAGAAGGCAGCGCTGGTAGGCAGGGAGATTCCCCTTGACTACCGGGAAGATGCGCGGATAGGGATAGCGGGTACCATTCCCGTTCCCGACGGCATAGGCACGGTGTTGGTCGCGACCGGGGGAACGAGCGACATTCCAGTCGCGGAGGAAGCTGCCGTCACTGCGGAAACCCTGGGCAACCGCGTGACGCGCATGTACGACGTTGGGGTAGCCGGCCTGCACCGGCTGCTTTCCCAGATGGACAAGATTATGGAGGCATCGGTGATCATCGCCATAGCGGGCATGGAAGGTGCGCTCGCCAGCGTAATCGGTGGGCTCGCCGACTGTCCGGTAATCGCAGTTCCAACAAGCGTGGGCTACGGGGCCTCGTTCAACGGAATATCGGCCCTGCTTTCCATGCTCAACTCCTGCGCAAGCGGAGTTTCGGTCGTAAACATAGACAACGGCTTCGGCGCTGGATATATGGCAAGCATGATAAACCACATGGAGGCAAAATAAATGAGGACTCTTTACCTGGATCTGGGAATGGGGGCCGCCGGCGACATGCTGGGAGCGGCCCTGTACGAGCTTTTGGGAGATTCGGAGAAAAAAGACTTCCTTGCCGAACTGAACGGGGCGGGAATTCCCGGCGTAACGGTAGAAGCAGAAAAGTCGGTCAAGTGCGGAATAACCGGAACCCACTTCAAGGTGACGGTGGACGGAGCAGAAGAGGAAAGCGCGGACGGCCACGGCGACGGCTGTCACGAACACGACCACGACGTGCATGCGCACCACGAGCATCATGAACACGGACATGACGAGCACGAGCATCACGACCACCATGAGCACCACGGCCACCATCATTCGAGCATGGCGGAAATAAAAGGCATAATAGAAAATCTGCAGGTCGCACCCAGCGAAAAAGAAGACATAATCGCCACATACACGCTCATTGCCGGGGCAGAAAGCAACGTCCACGGAGTTCCCGTCACGGACATACACTTCCATGAAGTAGGCACGATGGACGCAGTCGCTGACATAACCGCAGTCTGCCTGCTCATGCGCAGGACAGGTGCGGACAAGATATACGCCTCACCAGTACACGTCGGGTCCGGCCAGGTCCGCTGCGCACACGGACTGCTCCCCGTTCCCGCCCCGGCGACAGCCCTCATCCTGAAAGGCATACCCACGTACGGGGGGCAGATTGCGGGCGAGCTTTGCACGCCGACGGGGGCGGCCCTGCTAAGGCATTTCGTCACCGAATTCGGCCCCATGCCCCCTATGCGCCTGAGCGCCATAGGATACGGAATGGGCAAGAAGGACTTCGAGGCCGCAAACTGCGTCAGGGCCATGCTGGGAGAATGTGCAGACAAAACAGAGCAAGTACTGGAATACACATGCAACCTTGACGACATAAGCGCGGAAAAGCTGGCCTTCGCAACGGAAAGGCTGTTTGAGGCAGGAGCCATTGAAGTATACACCGTCCCGGTAGGAATGAAAAAATCCCGGCCAGGAAACCTTCTGTGCGTCATGTGCCGGGAAGCGGGCCGTGAAAAAATTCTCGCAACTCTGTTCAAGCACACGACGACCCTGGGAGTCAGGGAAAACGTCAGCAGAAGATACTTCCTGGACAGGCACACGGAAACGCTGGAAACGGAATTCGGCTCAGTGAGGGTAAAGAAGTCGGAAGGCTACGGAACAAAACGCGAAAAATATGAGTACGAGGACTTGGCCAGAATCGCACGGGAACAGGGCTTGAGCTTACAGGAAGTGGAATCCCGGATAAGCAGAGCATGAAGACAGTCATAAAGGAAATGCCTTATGAAAAGGTAATGGCCCTCAAGCCCGAAAAAAAGCAAAAACCCGTACGGCCCGGACTTTTCTGGCGCACGCTCATGCGCGTGCTCAGCAAGGACGAGCTGAAATCGGTGAATTTCAAGGCGAATTACACGGGCATGGAAAAGCTTGGCAGGAAAGAGCCTTGCCTCATCCTTATGAACCACTCATGCTTCACGGACCTGATGATCGCACAGACGGTCTTTGCGGACCGCCCCATGAACATCGTCTGCACGAGCGACGGATTTGTGGGCAAGAACTGGCTCATGCGCCAGCTGGGCTGCATCCCCACGAACAAGTTCGTCACGGATTTTGTCCTGGTACGGAACATGAAATACGCGCTGGAAAAACTGCGCAGCTCGGTTCTGATGTACCCGGAGGCGAGCTATTCCTTTGACGGAACGGCCACACCTCTCCCGAACACGCTCGGCAAGTGCCTCAAGCTGCTGAACGTTCCGGTGATAATGGTAAGGACATACGGTGCCTTTGCGCACGACCCGCTTTACAACAACCTCCAGAAGCGCAAGGTCAGCGTCAGCGCGGACGTGAAATACCTTCTGTCGCCGCAGGAAATCCAAGCGAAGAACGTTTCGGAGCTGAATGAAATTCTCAGGAAGGAATTCACCTTCGACAACTGGCAGTGGCAGCGCGAGAACAACGTCAGGATCACGGAGCCATTCCGCGCTGACTTTTTGAACAGGGTTCTGTACACGTGCCGCAACTGCGGGACCGAAGGGAAAATGACCGGAAAAGGCACAAAGCTTTCATGCGGGGCATGCGGTGCCGTCTGGGAACTTTCCGAAAGCGGAAGCCTGGAGAGCGTCCCGCCACAGCCAGCTTCTTTCAGCCATGTGCCCGAATGGTTTGAGTGGCAGCGCGAGAAAGTCCGGGCCGAGCTAAATGCCGGCACATACGCGCTTGACGTCCCCGTGGAAATATACATGATGGTGAACACGAAAGCTATTTACCACGTCGGGCAGGGAAGGCTCTCGCATTCCACAAAAGGCTTCGTCCTGGACGGCTGCGACGGCAAGCTTCACTACGAGCAGAACCCGTGCGCAAGCTACAGCCTGTATGCCGACTATTACTGGTATGAGATCGGCGACATGATATGCATCGGCGACATGAAGACGCTGTACTACTGCCTTCCCAAACAAGGAGGCGACATAGTGGCAAAAGCCCGGATCGCAACGGAAGAGCTTTACAAGAAATACGAGGAAAGCACGGACAGCAGACAGTCAAAATGACCAAAAGAGAAATTGCAGTAAACTGGAGGAAGCTTATATGAAATTACTCGTCATAAACGACTTGCTTGACCAGCAACACTTTGACCGCATACGGCAGGAGGCGGAAAAACTAGGACTGGAAACAGCATTCTACGGAAAAGAAAACGGAATTCCCCAAAGCGACTATGACGCGGAAATAATCTACGGCTTTGCCCCGTCGGTCGCCAGGACAAACAAAAAGCTCAGGTGGCTGTGCGTACCGTGGGCCGGCGTTGACTCCATCATGAAACCGGGCTATTTCGCGAATGAAGGCTGCCTTCTGTCGAATTCCGCGGGGGCTTTCGGCGTCGCCATAGCCGAACACATGATTGCGGCTGCACTCGTGATGATGCGTCAGTTCGGCAAATTCATCGAGGCAAAACATGAGCGCACCTGGCTTCCGCCGATTCCGCAGCGCTCGCTCAAGGACTGCAGGATCACCGTACTTGGGACAGGTGACATAGGGACATCATTCGCACGCCGGGCAAGGGCATTCGAGCCGGCACGGATCACGGGCGTGTGCCGCAGCGGGAAGAACAGCGACGCAGCCTATGACGAGGTACTCCCGGTGAGCCGGCTGGACGAGCTGCTAAATACTGGATCCGCGTCGCATCCACGGTAAGGGTCGCCACCCAGCAGGAGCTGTCCCGCCTCTTCCAGGCGGCGGGCATGGTCCACTATGACATATCCCCGATGGAAGGCTCTTCCGCAAAGGACCTCGACGAGCGGCGGCTCGAGGCATATTTCAGGGACATTTACAAGATAGATTATCCGGCGGAGGAGAACAAGGAGCAGCTGCTCAGGAACGCGAGCCTGCTTGCCGAGCTGGACGGAAAGCTTGTCGCGACCGTCGGGGGACTTTTGCAGTTCTCGCTGTTCGCCGACCGCTTCCTGTCGCAGGCGACGATCTCAGTCGCGGGGATAAAAGGCACGGACATAACCGGCGAGGTGGTGCAGAAAAAAGAGCTGGCCGGTCCGCTGACCGACCAGATAGACGCGGCCATCTCGTTCATGCGGCTATTCACGCCGGAGCCCCTCGTCGTCAAGGACAGCCCCCGGCGCGAGGACACGCTCGCCATCCCGCTCGACGTGCTGCGGGAGACTGTCGTCAACGCGGTCGCCCACCGGGACTATTCCATACTGACCCGGAAGATACACATCTACATCTACACCGACCGGATAGAGGTGCAGAGCCCCGGCCGGCTCGCCAACACGCTCAGCCTGGAGATGCTGCCCTACGGCAATTCCGCCCCGCGCAACATCTTCCTCGTGAAGCTCCTTGACAACATGAACTACATAGACGGCCTTGGCCGTGGCATCCCCCTGATCGTCCGCAAGATGGGAAAGCGCGCGGCCTTCTCGGAGAACGGCGAGATGTTCTGCGTCCGCCTGGACTTCGCGGGCTGAGAGGGGGAAGCACGCCCCGCACACGGCACAGCATAGAGCGTCATTGACTACTGTATATCATCCTGTATATACTTATGGTGGAGGTATATATGACACATGCGAAAGTATTCATGAGCGGCAATAGCCAGGCAATCAGGCTTCCCAAAAGCATGCAGGTAAAGGAATCTGAGCTGTGCATAAAGAAAATCGGATCGTCCATAGTCCTGTACAAAGAGGACAACCCCTGGGACAGTTTTGAAAGGAGCCTTGATGAATTCCCCGAAGATTTCCTCGCTGACGGCCGGAATCAGCCGGGGATGCAGGAACGGGACGGTCTGTGATGTACCTTCTTGATACAAATATCTGTGTGTACACGATAAACAACAGGCCTTCGTCTGTCCGGGCGAAGCTAAAAGAAACTGATTACAGACTGGTACATCTTTCCTCTGTTTCTTTTGCCGAGCTCCAGTACGGAGCGTACAAGAGCTGCAAGACAGAAGAAAGCAAGAAAGCTCTTCGGGATTTCGTAAAGCCGTTCGATTTGCTCGATTTTAACGGAGAGGATGCGGAGGCATTCGGAGCAATCCGAGCCTACCTTGAGAAAAAAGGTCTTGTCATAGGTCCCTATGATATGCAGATTGCAGCCCAGGCACTGACGCGGAACCTGATACTCGTGACAAACAATATACGGGAATTTGAGCGGATCCCCCATCTGCGACTTGAAAACTGGGCAGAGGAAACAGCCTTGTAGAACGCACGGCGAGATGTTCTGCGTCCGCCCGGACTTCGCGGGCTGAGAGGGGGGATTAAACCCCGCTACCGTGCGAATAATCTTGTCTGGATTTTTCCCGAAAGGCTCCTTACGGCTACAGCCAGTACGACCGACAGGGGCACGACAATAAAGTAGTAGGAGAAAAACGGTGGAATAGCGGCGAGGGGGCCGTACCTATACAAATCCATCAGCAGCGCATGAAGCAAATAGATTTCAAGAGAGCATTTCCCGACGAATGCCAGCACCCTCAGAGCCACAGGCTTTTTGCCGTCAGACGAGTGCGAAAGACCAAAGCACAGGACGCAGGCACAGATAATGGCAAGAGCAAGGAAAATCCTGGATTTCCAGATGAGGGAAATGTAGAGCGGGCTCCGGTTGTCAACGCAAAGCATAGCAAGCAACCTGATTGCGGCAAAAGCAAGCGCGGAGAAAAAGGCGAGCGGAAAGGCCCTGAGTCGTTTCCGTTCCTGGACAGCGAACGCGGCATAGCAGCCGATAAGGAAAATCGGGAGACGGCATACCTGCAAGGCCAGCCTGCCAGTCCCTTCCCTGACATAGAAGCCGGGCAAAAAAACAACCGATACAAGCTCGCACAGGAAAGCGGCCACAATGAGAAGCACGAAGACAAGCGTTTTTTTCTGGCAGAAAGCCTTTGTCAGGAAATACCATACCGGGTACAGGATATACATTAAGACGATAAAAGGCACGTACCAGAGCGTACAATGGCGAAGCTCATTTGGAAGCAGGAACCCCACCTGGAAAATGTGGTACAGAAATATACTGATTTTTCGCGGGCCCAGCAAAAAAAAGATGATGGCATACAGGGGAACCGCAATGATAAGGTAGCTCGGGATAATACGCATGAACCTGTGCCTGTAGAACACAAAGACATTCTCGTTTTTCCTCATTGAAAAATACAATCCGATTCCCGAAAGAAACAGGAACAGCTCAACACCGACTTGTCCCTCAGCCGCAATCGCCCTTCCAATCTGAGTGCCAAAGAAGTTTCCGTGACAAAGCAAAACCAGCAGAGTCGCGACTCCCATAAGCTCGGTGCGGTAAGAGCTTATACAGGCCCAGTT
This sequence comes from Treponema sp., assembly GCA_024690865.1. Taxonomy (GTDB): domain Bacteria; phylum Spirochaetota; class Spirochaetia; order Treponematales; family Treponemataceae; genus Treponema_D. The sequence continues at coordinate 17,951 of JAILON010000049.1, forward strand.
TTGTTCTGTTTTGTTCATGGACATATTTTATAATCCCTCGCTTGTGTACGGTCCTTAACGGGGCGGTCACAGCCAGTACAAGCATTCCGTTATTTGCCGCCGGCAAGGCCGGTTACTATACACAAAAATGTCATATCCGACCTGTTTTCATACATTTTCCTGTCTATGGCGCCCCATAATATTACAGTTTCCTATAAGAATCAAGCCTAAAATGACATTATTCTGCTAAAAATAGAGGTTACTATGGACTTCAGGGAACGGCTGAGGGAGGAAATCTCATTTGTAGGACTGTCAAACAAGGAGCTTGCGGCCAAGGCAGGCATAACGCTCCGCTCGCTCGTAAGCTACGTGAGCGGACAGTCCTGCATGCCCTCTGCTGATGTCGCAGTAAAGCTTGCACGAGCCCTGGGCACAACCGTGGAATACCTTGTTACCGGACAGAACGCATCGCTTTCAGACGAGGCATCCGGGGAAAAAGTCCGCCGACTGCTCCAAGTCTACACGTCCCTGCCAGAAAAGCAGAAGTCCCTCCTCCTCGCCGTCGCTGAGGACATACAGAAAAACCTGTGAGCTCCCTCCGACTGACAATACGAAGACCCGCCGACTGACAGTATGAAGACTCGCCGATTGACAATACGAAGACTCTCCGATTGACAGTATGAAGCCTTGCAAACAGTCAGTATGAAGCCCCGGAAACTGCCAGAAAAAAATCCCCCGAGCACGGCCCGTGAAATCAGGGCATACCCGGGGGATTTTGTCCCTCACATTATTTTGAATACGGAAAGCAAGCTTTTCACGATCAGCAGGTCAAAAAATAAATAGAAAATTATGACATAGGCTTTCACCCAAGGCTTGATATTCATATGAAGCCTCATATATATGGAGACCAAGGAAATGCCAACAAAACCTATGGAAAAAAACAAATACACCCAGATGTTGGGAATGAAACGGCTGATGAGAAAACCAATGACGAAAAACCACGACAAGGCGTTCAGTATTTTCTCGGACCGACCTTTTTCTGGCATCCTTATCCGTGCCAGAGCATCCTCAAATTCATCCTGCCTTTCCAAAAAAGGAGATGTATAAATTCTCGATGCGTTGTTCATCAGTATAAGGTACTTGTTTTTCTTCAGGATTTTTATTTTGCTTACGTCGGCAATCGCATACTCCTTCGTCATATTATTCTCATGCACGATCATCCGGTTTTCATCGATCTGAAACGAATAGTCCGCGAAATTTTTCCTAAGCTTCTTGCAGAAGACAAATATAATCACCCCGCAATAAACAGCCACGAAAAGGAAAGCGACTGACAAAACAGGCTGTATATCTTTCATTTCAGGACGGACTGCAGGCAACACAATGAAGAAAAGGATGATGTTAAAAGCAATCGCAAAGGAACATATGCCGATCATTCTGACCAGATAATTCCTGACCGCAAGCCTCAGCTTGGAAGCATCATTTTTGTATACCATAATTCCCTCCGGTCAGGACAGGAAGTTTTTCAAAGAGGCCGGCAGGAAAGCCCCGCCGGCCTCTTTGTAGACAGGCCGCAGCCCTTTACTTTCCTGCCAGGTACTCGTTGATGCTCGCGGCAGCTTTCCTACCCTCGCCCATCGCGAGGATGACGGTCGCCGCGCCGAGGACAATGTCGCCTCCGGCCCAGACGCGGGTCATGCTGGTCGCCTGCTTGTCGTCCACGGTGATGTGGCCCTTGGGGTCAGTGTGGATGTCAGGCGTGGTGCGCGGGATAAGCGGGTTGGAGTTGTTGCCGAGCGCGACGATGACCGCGTCGCAGGGAATGTCGTGCTCGCTCCCCTTTACTTCGACGGGGCGGCGGCGGCCTGAAGCGTCAGGCTCGCCTAGCTCGTAGCTGAGCGCGCGGATTCCCGTCACGCGGCCGGTCTCCTTGTCGCCGAGGATTTCGACGGGGTTCTCCAGGAAGCGGAACTCCACTCCCTCCTCCTCGGCGTGATCCACCTCTTCCTTACGGGCGGGCATCTCCGTCCTGGTGCGGCGGTAGACGACGTAGACCTTCTCCGCCCCCAGGCGCAGGGCCATGCGGGCAGCGTCCATCGCGACGTTGCCTCCGCCGCAGACGACGACGGTCTTCGCCTCGTAGTAGGGGGTATCGGCTACTCCCTTCTCGTATGCCTTCATCAAATTGGCGCGGGTCAGGTACTCGTTCGCGCTGAACACGCCGATGTAGTTCTCGCCGGGGATGCCGAAGAACTTGGGAAGCCCCGCCCCCGTACCGATGAAGGCCGCGTCAAAGCCCTTGTCGGTCAGGATCTGCTGGACGCTGACCGTGCGGCCGACGAGGGTGTTCATCTCGAACTTGACCCCCATCGCCTTGAGGTTGTCCACTTCCTTGGCGACGATGTCCTTGGGAAGGCGGAACTCCGGGATGCCGTAGACCATGACGCCGCCCGCCTTGTGGAATGCCTCGAATACGGTCACGTCATGCCCGGCGCGGCGGCAGTCGGCGGCGACGGTAAGGCCCGCTGGCCCGGAACCGACGACGGCGACCTTCTTTCCGGTGGAAGGGGCGACTGACGGGGCGGTCGCCTTTCCGCCCTCGCGCTCCCAGTCCGCGACAAAGCGCTCCAGGCGGCCGATGCAGACGCTCTTCTCAACGCTCTTGTTCGCCTTGCCGAGCGTACACTGGGCCTGGCACTGCTTTTCCTGCGGGCAGACGCGTCCGCAGATGGCGGGCAGGAGGTTAGTCGTCTTGATTTCGTCAACGGCGGCCTTGAAGTCGCCCTTCGCGACGTGCGCGATGAACTGGGGGATGTGGACGTTGACCGGGCAGCCGGACACGCAGGGCTGGTTCTTGCACTGGAGGCAGCGGTTCGCCTCGACAATGGCCTGCTCCCTAGTGTAGCCCAGGGCGACCTCGCTCATCTGGCGGGCGCGGACGTGCGGCTCCCCCGTCGGCATGACCTGCATGGGGATGGCCATGCGGTCCTTGGGCGAAAGCGTCCCGTCCGCTATCTTTCCTTCTATCTTCTTGTATTCTTCCTCGCCGGCCTTGGCGAGTTCTTTCGCGCTTATATGTTCTGCCATATTGTTCTCCTTATGCTTCCAGCTTACAACGGTGGAAAGCCTCGGTTTCCTTGTCCTTGAAGCTCTTCATGCGGAGCATCATGTTGTCCCAGTCCACCTGGTGGCCGTCAAAGTCCGGGCCGTCCACGCAGACGAACTTGGTCTCGCCGCCGACACTGACGCGGCAGCCGCCGCACATGCCGGTTCCGTCTATCATAATCGTGTTCAGGGAGACGGTCGTCGGAACGTTGTACTTGGCGGTGCAGGCACAGGCGAACTTCATCATGATGGGCGGGCCGATCGCGATGACCTCGGCGGGGGGAACGTCGGCCTGGCAGAGCCTCTCGAGGGCAATCGTGACCACGCCCTTCTCGCCGGCAGAGCCGTCGTCGGTCATGATGATGACCTCGTCGCAGACGGCCTTCATCTCGTCCACGAAAATCAGGAGGTCCTTGGTCCTCGCCCCCTCGATGAGGATGACCTTGTTGCCGGCCTCCTTGAGGGCCTGCACGATGGGATAGAGGGGGGCGGTTCCGAAGCCGCCGCCGACGCAGACCACGGGCGCGTCGTACTTGCGGATTGCAGAGGGGGTTCCGAGCGGGCCGAGCACGCCGCCCAGGTAGTCGCCCTCCTTGAGCTGTGAGAGCTTGTAGGTGGAGGCCCCGACCGGCTGGAATGCGATGGCGACCCAGCCTTCCTCGGCGTTCGCATCCGCAATCGTCAGCGGTATGCGCTCCGTCAGGTCCTGATCAACCTGCACGATAAGGAACTGCCCGGCCTTGCGGTTCTTCGCGATGTCGGGGGCCTCGAACTTCATGTAGTACACGACTTCCGAAAGCTGCCGCTTCTCAAGAATCTTGTTCATATATTCATCCTTACACTGTTGGTTTGCAGAAAAATGCAAATTTATGCAATATTCATTAAGATTATACAATAATATACGGTTTTGTGGAAGCCCCCACATATCGGCTGTCCGGAGAAAGCTGTCTCTGAAGGAGCGGCAGGTAAAGAATGACGCTGCCTGGGGAAACAAAATCCACAAAACGCCGAAAAATTTCTCCACAAAACGCCGAAAAATTTCTCGACAAAACGCCGAAAAACGTTCTATACTAAGCTATGGCCGAATACAGAAAGCGCATTGCCGATTCAATTTTGCAGGAAAAGCTTGAGTCAAAGGGAGCTGTCCTTATCGAGGGCCCCAAATGGTGCGGGAAGACGACGACAGCCGCACAGAAAGCGGCAAGCATTCTCCGCATGGACAATCCGACGGATCGTGAACAGAACATGCAGCTTGCGAAGCTGAACCCGCTCAGACTGCTGCGGGGCGAGGTGCCCCGGCTCATCGATGAGTGGCAGCTGGCTCCCACCTTATGGGATACCGTCAGATATGAGGTTGACCAGCGGGGATTGATGGGACAGTTCATCCTTACCGGATCCGCCGTTCCCCCTGACACGGACGAAATAAGCCATTCCGGCACGGGCCGCTTCACCTGGCTCCTGATGCGCCCCATGACCCTGTATGAGTCGGGGGAATCGTCGGGGGAAGTCAGCCTGAAAGCGCTTTTTGACGGCAGCAGGCCAGTTGACGGGGAAAATGCACTCGACATAAACAGCCTTGCGTTTTTGGTTTGCCGTGGCGGCTGGCCGCAGGCGGTGGATCTGGGGGAAAAGGCCGCGCTCAGGCAGGCCTTTGACTATTATGATGCCGTGGTAAAGTCGGACATAAACCGGGTGGACGGGATCTCCAAAAATCCCGACAGGGTAAAAAGGATCATGCGGTCTTTTGCCCGGAACCAGGGGACGCAGGTCGCGGCTACCGTCATTGCGAACGATATTCTGGCCAACGATACTTCCGAAGTCAATGAGGACACGGTGCATTCATACCTCAATGCCCTGCGGAAGATATTCGTCGTTGAGGACATGCAGGCGTGGAACCCGAACCTGCGTTCCAAGGCCGCCATCAGGACTACCGATACCAGATATTATGTCGATCCTTCCATCGCCGTCGCAAGCCTGGCCGTCGGGCCGGAGGATCTGCTGGGGGACCTCAGGACCTTCGGCCTGCTCTTCGAGACCCTGTGCGTACGAGACCTTCGGGTCTTTGCCGAAAGCCTTGACGGAGCCGTATACCATTACCGGGACAGCAGCGGGCTGGAATGCGATGCCGTCGTCCACTTGCGGAACGGCATGTACGGCCTTGTCGAAATAAAGCTTGGCGGGGACGACTTGATTGAAGAAGGGGCGAAAAGCCTTTTAAAGCTGCGGAAGGTCCTGGACACGGAGAAGATGCGGGAACCGTCCTTCCTGATGGTGCTCGTAGGCGTGGGAAAATACGCCTACGAGCGGGACGACGGGGTCCTTGTCGTCCCCGTCGGCTGTTTAAAGAACTGAACGCCTTCCGTTACTGCTCCACGAAATACAGGCTCCGCTGGTACAGCGCACCGTTGCTATAGTAATAGCTCACCTCGCCTTGATTCGAGTCCGGCCATGATGTTACGAACCACCCGTTCTCGTCGCAAGTCCAGGTTCCCCACAGGCCGTTATAAACTCCGGGTTCACTCTCAAGCCTGGCATCAAAAAGCCTTCCATCGTTATAGACAGTGACAAGCCCACCCCTGTCCTCGACATAAACTCCTGCCAATCCGGAAGAGCCGTCTGTCTTTGCAAGCTTATATATGGAACAATATTTTTTTCCGCTAACCTGGTACAGATACTGATAGCGGTTTACAGAGTTGCCGTTCTCGTTCACGAATATGGACAATATGTCCCCGTTATAGGTCACTGATGTGGCCGTATTTCCGTTATGGACTCCGGTCCCCGTCTGTCCATCAGAGGCGAGCGTGACAGTGAACAAGGCATCGCTGCCGTCTTCGTTTTCTGCTCCGACAAAAGTTTTGCCGGCCACGGAACTGGTGCTTATCGCTTCCAAGGGGGCGGGAGTCGCAGTGAAGTCCCCGGCACTCTTTGCAGAGTAAAGTATCTTTGTACCGCTGTTATCGCTACCGTGCAGGTAAAAGCTTGTCCCTTTGACTGTTATCCGATAGCTGCCGGACACCCCGCTGAAGCTCACGTTCCATGTGCCCTCTATCGAAGAAGCTGTGCTTCCTACAGCCGCCAGGGCAACCGTGCCGTAAGTTCCAGTGAGGTCCGCCTTTGTTCGCTGGAAAGCGTTATGCTGCCACCAGTGGAGTTGCCATTGAGCGTAGCGGTCTGGTAATGGCCACCATCCACGTTGATGTAGTTGGCCTGAGCGTCGCGGCTCGAAAATACAACGGTTGCCACTGCGTTGCTGCCGGAACTGGAGCTGCTTGAGGAGCTTGAGGAGCCTCCGGAACTGCCGCCAGGATTATAGTTTGGCAAATCGCTACCGCTGTGGTGCCCCCACGTGCCGGGCGTGTCATGACAGGCGACAAAAGTTGCGCCAAACGCCACGGCCATAAGAAGAGCCGTCATCACACTAATTGTCCTTCTCATCGTTTTTCTCCTGATATATGAATTTTTGACATTTGCTGAATGTCAAAAGCTCCAAAATTTTAGCATAAACTACCAGGAGTATTGACACGCACTGAATGTCAAATCCGGTATGTTCAAGAACAAGAATGGGGATTCCAACAATATCTCCGGCACAAACATTGCCCGCATCCGCAAGGGAATAAAACCGACGCTCTCCCAGCGTGCGCTCGCCGACAGCCTGCAGCTGTACGGCATAGACGTAGACAAGAACGCCGTTCAGAGAATTGAATGTGGGAAACGCTTTGTGACGGACATAGAACTCATGGCCATAGCGCGGGTGCTGAAAGTCTCCGTCATGGACTTGCTGGATGAGGAAGTCGAATAAAAAAGCCCGGTCCAGGAACGGGCTCCGGGCAGAATGTTACAGAAACTTACCTATCTTACTTCTTGCCCTGCCCGTAATAGGCGTTGGGCCCGTGCTTCCGCTGGTAGTGCTTGTCCACGATGTAGGCGGGGAGGGGCTTGGCGGCGGGGTCGAGCAGGAGGGTGTTCAGCGCCATCTTGCTGACTTCCTCCAGGACGGCGGCGTTGTAGACCGCCTTGTCCGCCGTGCTTCCCCAGCAGAAGGGGCCGTGGCCGCCGACGAGCACCATGTTCACCTCGGCGGGGTTCAGCTTGAGCGAGCGGAAGTGGCTCACGATGAGGTTGCCTGTCTCCCTCTCGTAGTCGTTCTTGACCGCAGCCTCCGACAGGTAGGGGGTGCAGGGGACCTCGGTCTGGATGTGGTCAGCGTGGGTCGTCCCGAAAAGGGGGACGGGCTTCACCGCCTGCGCCCAGCTGACCGCGTAGGTCGAGTGCGTGTGGATGATGCCGGTTATCGCGGCCCCGTCCTTGACGGCGAACTCCTTGTAGAGCACCACGTGGGTCGGGGTATCGGACGAGGGGTTCAGCTTGCCGTCCACGACCTTGCCTTCAAGATCCACGATGACCATGATCTCCGGGGTCAGCTCGGGATAGGGTACCCCGGACGGCTTTATGGCGAACACGCCCGCCGCCTTGTCAAAGGCGGACACGTTGCCCCAGGTGTAGAGCGCTAGGTGCTGCGCGGGTATCTGCATGTTGGCCTCGTAGGCCGCTTCACGTATCGTCTTGTATTCCATAATTATAACTCCATGAATTTAGTGGGGCGGCCACAAATGCCCGGGCAACGCAGGTCCGGGCTCCCACAGCCGCCACAAGCTTTGTGACGGCCTTGTCCGCCCCGCTTGTTTTAGTCCAGGTTGTCCACGGCGGCCCGCTGTACCGGCAGGGCCTTCTTGTAGTTGGCGAAGAAGGCGTTGAAGCCGTCGATGTCCGCCTTGTCCGGCTGCACGGTCTGCACCTTCGCGGAGGCAAAGGCGTTCTTGCTGAGCCAGTCGGGCAGGCTCGTTCCCTTGCCGTTCAGCGTGAAGGCGGCGAGCAGGGCCATGCCCCAGGGGCCGCCCTCTCCCGCCGTGCTGAGCGCGCTGACCGGGGTGTGCATCGCCGCCGCCATGACGGGGAGGCCGACGCTTGCCGTCTTGAAGAAGCCGCCGTGTCCGGTCAGCCTGTCCAGCTTGACGTGCTCCTCGTCAAAGAGGATGTCCATGCCCGTGCGGAGCGCGCCGAGCGAGGTAAAGAGCTGCGCCCGGATGAAGTTGGCGAGCGTGAAATTCGCCTTCTGAGTCCTGACGAAGAGCGGGCGGCCCGACTCGAAGCCGGTCATGCTCTCGCCCGAGATGTAGTTGTAGGGGACGAGGCCGCCGCAGTCCTTGTCGCCCGTGAGCGCAAGCTCAAGCAGCGTGTCGTAGAGCGTGCCCTTGGAGAAGTCCGCCCCCAAAAGCTTTGCCGCCTCGCCGAAGAGCTTTATCCACTTGTCGTACTCGCCCGTGCAGTTGTTTGCGTGCGCCATTGCGGCGGGCTTGCCGTCCGGCGTAGACACGATGTCTATCTTGCCTGAGTATGCCTTGGACAGGGCCTTCTCAAGGACGACCATCGCGAAGACCGAGGTTCCGGCGGACACGTTGCCCGTGCGGGCGGCGACGGAGTTTGTCGCGACCATGCCCGTTCCCGCGTCTCCCTCGGGCGGGGCCATCAGCGCGCCCGCCTCCAGCTCGCCCGTCGGGTCAAGCCACTTGGCTCCCTCTGCGGTCAGGCGGCCTGCGTCCGCACCGGCGGGAAGCACCTTGGGGAACAAATCGGAAAGCTTCCAGGGGAACTTCTTGTCCGCCACGAGCTCGTCAAAGAGGCGGACGAACTGGGCGTTGAACTCGCCGGTCTTGTCGTCGATCGGGAACATGCCGGACGCGTCGCCCACGCCGAGCACCTTCTCTCCGGACAGCATCCAGTGGGCGTATCCTGCGAGCGTCGTGAAGAAGCTCACGTCCTTGACGTGCGCCTCGCCCTTGAGGATGGCCTGGTAAAGGTGGGCGATGCTCCACCTCTCGGGAATCGGGTAGTCGAACAGCTGGGAAAGCTTGCGGCTCGCCTCGCCGGTAATCGTATTGCGCCAGGTGCGGAAGGGAACGAGGAGCGTGCCGCCCTTGTCGAACGCGAGGTAGCCGTGCATCATCGCGCTGATTCCCAGGGCGGAAAGCTTGGTCAGCTTGACGCCGAACTTGTCCTGCACGTCCTTCTTCAGATTGGCGAAGGCCGTCGTTATGCCCGTGTGGATCTCGTCGAGCGAATAGGTCCACACCCCGTCTACGAGGGAATTCTCCCAGTCAAAGGCCCCCGACGCAACGGGCGCGCACGTGCTGTCAATGAGGACAGCCTTTATCCTCGTAGAGCCGAACTCAATCCCGACAACTGCCTTCCCGGCGGAAATCTCATCTTTCGTCATGTATAAAACCCCTTCCATAAATCACGGAGTCCCGCATCGAAAAACAGCGGAAACTGCCGTATACTTCTGTATTCTTCTATTATTGAACGACTTTGACAAAAAAGCAAGGGTTAAATCGGATTTTCACAGTTTTTATCGGTTCTGTTTGATACAAACGCACCGGGCAATGACAGAACCGCCACTGTATTGTAAATTTTTCGTTGCAATATTGTAAATTTTCTGTTGCAATACTGCAAAAACGTATTGCCTTAACGCTACGGCCCAACGGGCGAGGCGGTTCCCGCTGTGCATCCCCCGTTTTTTGTAGAAGATGTCCGTGGCCACCTGAAAGCCGTGCCGTCGGGTAGCCAGAGGCCCACCTTCTGCCGGATCGGCCAAAAAAACCCAAAAATATACCATTTAAAATACTCACCCTCCCAGCCGATACTCTAGAAGAACTAGGCTTTTTACGCTATAGTTAAGGAGTAAGAGGTTATCTGATGGACAAAATAGGAATCAAGCTCGCCGATGGCTCTTTTTACCCGATTCTTGAAGACGGAAAACCCGAAAAGAAAAACATTTCGCTGACCACCGTCAAAGACGACCAAACCACCGTGCATGTGGACCTGTTTCGTTCTCCAAGCGGCACCATGAAGGATGCCCAGTACATCGATACCCTTGAGATAGACAACCTGAACCCGCACACCAACGGGGAGCCGAGCCTCGACTTCAACATAGAGCTGGGAGAAGACGGCGAGCTTTCCGCCGCGATAGATGACCCGGAGACGGGCCTCCAGTCCATAAGGAAGGTAAACATTTCCTCCCTGGCAGGAAACGTCACAGGAAAGAATCCTCCGCACGACTCGGACCTTTCGCTGAAGGAAGACGAGCTTGACAGCCGGCCATCCACCGAAGCCGGAGACCAGAGCGACTATGAAAAGGAGATGGAGGACATCTTCAAGGCCCCGGAAGAAGCCCCTGCCGACGAAGATAGGAAGGCCGACAGTTCATTTGAAGATATAGTCAACGACATCTCAAACATAGGCAAGGACGCCGATTCCCAGGAGGCGAGCGAAGTGATAGGACCTTCACCCAATGATGAGACTTTCTCCTTCGACGACTTTGACGCTGAGAAGACCACGAAGAACGATGAAATCGCCGACGAGCCGATTGAAGAGATTTCGGCGGAAGAGGCCCTTCCAAAGGATGCCCAGTTCGTAGATTCCACAGGGGACGAACCGGTGGAACTGGCGGACGGCGGCGACAGCACAGATACTCTTGGAACACTTGACGCGGGAGCCGACCAGCCCGACTTCGGATTCAGCGACCTGGCGGACAGCAGCGAGAATGAAGCCGGCACTGCGGAACTGGACACGGAGGCCGCAGGTTCAGACGAAACGACCGCAAGCGCAAGCGAAACGGCTATGGATGACGACGGATTTGAAGAACTGGGAACCCTCCCCGACTGGAGCACGGGAGGACTGGACAAGGCGGAAGACGAGGGAGAAGCCTTCAAATCCCTGCCCTCCTTCGCCAGCGACGACGGGGACGGCAAGGCGGAAGCCTCCGACGACGGCTTTGCATTCGGTTCCCTGTCCGCACTGGACAGCCCGGATGAAGACGAAGAGAAGACCGCCGCCAACGACGACAACCTGGACCAGGAGAACTGGGAGCTGACCTCATACACGGAAGGCGATGCGGACGTCGGCAGTATAGAAGAAAGCCAGTTCGGCGACAGCCCCATAGAAGAGCCCGCACAAGAGGAGGCGGCAGAAAGCCCGACAGCACAGGAATCCGACGACGAGCTGGACAATCTGGATCTGCCGCCGATGAACCTGTTTGAAGAGCAGGCCGCCACGACGGAGGAAGCTGGAAGCAGGTCACTCGGAGAGACTTTTGCAGAACCGGAGGCCGCCAGTTCCACTTCCGACGACTTTGAGCTGCCGGACTTGGATTTTGGCGATTCCGTTACGGAAGAAGCCGACACGAGCTTCGACATACCGGACTTTGACAGCCCGTCCACATCCTATGCAGGCGGCTCCAGCAGTGCGTTCGACGACTTCGACTCAACGCTGTCAACGACATCCGACTGGCCTTCGATAGACTTTGACGACGACGGGGACAGGGCCGCGACAAGCTCGTCGTTCACGCCAAACAACATGTTCGACAACCTCTATGACAAGGAGACGATGGAAGGAAAGTCGTCCGACGGTTACGAGGATGAGAAGCGCAGCACCAGGGTTCCCATGCTGGTGTGTATAATCTGCGCCGTCATCTGCATACTCTGCCTCTTCTTCCTGTTCGTCATTCCCACCCGCTTCAATGTGCTGCGCAAGGGCAGTTCGCAGGAGATCGCACTGAACGAGCGGCACAGCGCGGGCAGGCCGGAAGGCAAGAGCTCCGTCGGCGGAAGCGAGGCCCCGGCCAGTACGGAGGCATCCGGCAACAGTTCGGCAGGGGAGCTCATCAAGCCCGCCTCCACAGCGAGCGTTTCGGCCCCCCTTCCCAAGGTGGAAAGCGTCCCCGCAAAGGAAAACGAGATCGTCATCGCCTCGGTACCCTCTTCCGTGGTTCCCGAAACCCCGGTCAAAAACGTAAAGAAGCTGCCCGACATACAGTACACGGTCGTCTGGGGCGACACCCTCTGGGACATTGCGACGGCATACTACAAGAACCCGTGGAAATATACGGATCTGGCTGAATACAACCACCTGAAGAACCCGAACTTCATACAGACCGGCTCCGTCCTGCTCATTCCCGCCGAATAAGCCCGATGAGTAGGCACAAGGCCGCCCTGCTGTCTGTCCTGGCTTCATTCTTCCTCATCGCGAGCGCCAGCTGCGGCCGGCAGCAGCAGCAGGAGGAAAGCGCCCAGGACAGGTACGGGAGGGGGACCGAATACTTCATGGGCCTCCGCTCGTTGCAGATGGGGGAGGCGTCGAAAGGCAAGCGGCAGCTGAGGTCGGCAAGCAGGAGCGAGAATTCCCTCATCGCCAGGAAGGCAAAGGAAGAGCTTGCAAAAAACGAAGACGGGATAGACACACGCATCAAGGCCCTGTCTGAAATCTATGGGGAGTACAAGGACGAGGCGGCCCTGCTCCCCCTATGCCGCGAACTGTACGAAAACGAAGAATACGCCAAGCTGATCGAGGCGACCGAAGGCATAGACCTTTCCAGCTGCCAGAACAACATCGCATACTACCGGCTCCGCTCTATGAATGAGAAGCACGACTCCCGCTTCTCGCAAGAATTCCTGACCTGGTGCACCACCAGGCCCTTCGACCGCCTCCAATACAGCCTCTATTCCGAACTTACGGCCGCCCCCAAGGTCGTCAGGCTGCTCGCCCTCTTTTACAACAAAAACTACGGGGCCGCCCTTCCCCTGACAAAGGAATTCATGGAAGGCGGCGGAAAGATGACGGCACAAATAGCCAGCAGCATAGGCAAGTGCTTCCTGTACGGGTCGGCGGATTCCGCGACCAACGCGGCATATCTGGAAGACTATGCGGCGAATGCAACGGGCGAATGCCAGTTCTACTTCTACTTCTACGCCGCCCGCTTGTACTCCCGCGTACCGGGGAAACGGGACAGCGCCGGGGAATGCTACAAGGCCTCCCTCGCCACTGCGAAGGACAAAGAGGGCCAGCCCGACGGCAAGCTCTACGACAACGCGCTGTGGTACTACCTGCAGTCCACGCTCGAAGGCAGTCCCGAAGCCGCCGTAAAGGCGCTGGAGCGCTACAGGGACAAGTGGCACGACCCCTACTATTTTGACGACTTCATGGATTCGCTTTCATACCGCCTGCTTGCCGGACAGTTCTGGAGCCTGTACGTGAAGACGGCCGGATTGCTGAAAGGCTATGCCAGCGATGAAAGCGCGGCGAAATTCTTCTACGTGTCCGCACGGCTCCTGCAGGAAGGAATATACCGGCCGAAGGAACTGGACGTAGAGCTGGAGGCGCGGAATTTCCTGAATGCGGCGCTGGGCAGCGGAACCGACATCTACTACCGGATGTTGGCCGCAGCCCGCCTGAACGTTGGAAGGACGGAACTGGAAGAAAGCCTCCGGCTCCTGCGCAGGAACGGCGAGTTTGAACGGAACGAAGAGGCGGAGGAGCTGCTCCTTGGGTACGCCGACTTCGGCTTTCCCGAAAAGATATACGACGAATGGCAGGCCTACAAGGATGTGATAGGATTGGACACGGTGCGCAAGCTGTCCAGCTTCCTGTTCAGCTGCGGCAAGAACCAGGAAGGCTACTACACGCAGTCCATCCGCATAGCGTCGCGGAAGCTGCACAACAGCGAGCTGCCCCTTTCCGGCCTGGACGACAGCCTCTTCACCCTTTCCTTTCCCCGCGCCTTTTCCGCCAAGGTATCCAAGTTCTGTACGGAATACGGGGTGGACGAACAGCTGATGTACGCGCTCATACGCAGCGAAAGCTTCTTTGACCCGGCGGTAATCAGTTCCGCTGGGGCCATCGGGCTGACCCAGCTGATGGAGCTGACTGCGGGCGACGTGGCGAAAAAGCTCAAGGCCGACAAGTACGACCTTACCGACAGCGGGACCAACATACGGTTCGGAACATACTACATGTCCGAAATGATACGGAGGCTGGACGGTTCGCAGATACTCGCGGCATTCGCCTACAATGCGGGCATAACCAGGGTGCGCAACTGGTCGCTGGCTTCCCAGGACGAGCGGAAAAGCAAGGGGGCCGACAGGCTGCCGAACGACCTCTTCCTGGAGATGCTGCCCATCACGGAGACGAGGGAATACGGCCGCAAGATAATCTCCGCCGCAACGATATACGGCCTGCTCTACTACGGGCTGGGACCAGAAGAAGTCATCGGACAGATGATGGGCCTGTAGCTGGCGTTGCCGCAGCCGCTTGAATAAACATTGCAAAAACAGCCTTTTTCACGTATAATGGGGCTATGTTTCGCATTTACGTTGAAAGGAAAGAAGGTTTTAGGAACGAGGCTGGACGCATTTATTCTGACATAAAGGGCTTCCTCGGTGTGAAGGACGTGAGCGGGGTCCGCTACCTGAACCGCTACGACATAGAGAACGTGTCGGAGGCCGTCTGCGAGGCCGCCGTAAGCCGAATTTTCTCCGAGCCGCAAAGCGATTTCGTGTATTATGACGCATTGAACGTTGCGGGGGACGAAACCCAGATAATCTGGGAGTACCTGCCCGGCCAATACGACCAGCGGGCCGACAGCGCCGAACAGTGCCTCCTCCTCTTAAGGGAGGGGATGTCGCGCGAGTTTTCGGTCCGTTCGGAGCCGCCCATCGTCCGCTGTGCCAAGGTCGTCCTGCTCAAAAGCACGGAAGGCGGACTTTCGAAGGAAGACGTAAGCAAAATCGAGCGATACCTCATAAACCCGGTGGACAGCCGCCTGGCGGCGGAAGGCAAGCCTGCCACGCTCAAGATGAAGCTGGGCGAAGCCCATGACATAGAGACCGCCTCCGGCTTCACGGTCCTGGACGACCGGGAGCTGGACTACTACCGGAACAGCCTGGGCCTGGCGATGGACCTGGCCGACGTCAAGTGGATGCAGTCCTATTTCAAGGAAAAGGGCCGGGACCCCACCATTACGGAAGTCCGCGTGCTGGACACCTACTGGTCCGACCACTGCCGCCATACCACCTTCAACACCGTGCTTGACGAAGTGAAGGTGGAGGAGGGCCTGTACGCATCCGAAATCCGCAGGGCCTACAAGAGCTACCAGGACATGAGGAGCGAACTGTACGACGGGCGCACGGACAAGCCCGTCACCCTCATGGACATGGCATGCATAGCGGCGAAATGGCTCAGGAAGCACGGCAAGCTGGACGACCTGGAGGTCAGCGGGGAAAACAACGCCTGTTCCATATATGTCGATGTCCATTACACCGCAACGAACGAATGTCCGGAATCGAACGAACGCTGGCTCTTGCAGTTCAAGAACGAAACCCACAACCATCCCACCGAGATAGAGCCATTCGGAGGAGCCGCGACCTGCATCGGCGGCGCAATACGCGATCCGCTTTCAGGCCGCTCGTGGGTCTACCAGGCCATGAGGATTACCGGGGCCGCCGACCCCACGGTTCCGCTCGCCGACACCCTGCCCGGCAAGCTCCCGCAGATGAAGTTGACCCGCGAGGCGGCACAGGGCTTTTCCAGCTACGGAAACCAGATAGGACTTGCCACCGGGCAGGTGGAGGAAGTCTACCACCCCGGCTTCCTCGCCAAAAGGATGGAGCTGGGCGCGGTGATAGCGGCTTCGCCTGCCGACCAGGTGGTCCGCACCGAACCTGAGAGCGGCGACATAGTGATCCTGCTGGGAGGCGGGACCGGACGGGACGGAATAGGAGGGGCAACGGGAAGCTCCAAGGTACACAACAAGAAGTCCGTCAGTACGGCCGCGGCCGAAGTCCAGAAAGGCAATGCCGTCGAGGAGCGAAAGATACAGAGGCTGTTCCGCAACAGGGACGTCTGCCTGATGATAAAGCGCTGCAACGACTTTGGGGCCGGTGGCGTTTCCGTTGCCGTCGGTGAGCTTGCCCCCGGACTGGACATAAACCTGGATGCGGTTCCCAAGAAGTACGAGGGGTTGGACGGCACGGAGCTCGCCATCTCCGAAAGCCAGGAACGGATGGCGGTCGTCGTCGCAAAAGAGGACGTGGACCGCTTCATCCAGGCCGCAAAAGCTGAAAACCTGAATGCGGTCGTCGTCGCGACCGTCACCGACACGAACAGGATGGTCATGAAATGGCGGGGC
Organism: Treponema sp.; assembly: GCA_024690865.1. Lineage (GTDB taxonomy): Bacteria > Spirochaetota > Spirochaetia > Treponematales > Treponemataceae > Treponema_D. The sequence goes on from JAILON010000049.1 coordinate 34,050, forward strand.
AAGACGATCGTTGACCTGGACCGCTCGTTCATCGACACTGCCGGCGCGCCCCACAGGGCGACGGCCTTCATCGAAATGCCCGACAGGGAAAGCCTGCCTCCACTGGCAAAGCCGCTGGACGGGGTTTCCCGCCAGCTCTGGCGCAGTTCCAGCCTGAGGCAGAACATACGCAACGCATGGCTGGCCGCCATGTCGGACCTGGCCTGCTGTTCCCAGCGGGGACTTGGAGAACGGTTCGACGGGTCCATCGGGGCCGCGACCGTCCTCTTCCCCTACGGAGGCCGCTACCAGGCTACCCCAGAGGCGGGTATGGCGGCAAAGCTCCCCGTCCTGCCTCCGCGGGAGACTTCCACTGTCTCGCTGATGGCCTATGGCTACGATCCCCGGGTCGCGGACTGGAGTCCCTTCCACGGCTCTGAAATAGCAGTCCTGTCCTCGCTTGTCAAAATCGCCTGCATGGGAGGCGATGTTTCAAAGTGCCGCCTGAGCTTCCAGGAGTTCTTTGGCCGCTGCGTCGATGAAAAGACCTGGGGCTACCCGGCGGCGGCCCTGTTGGGTTCCATAGACGCCCAGCTGTGCATGGGAACGGGAAGCATCGGCGGCAAGGACAGCATGTCCGGAACCTTTGAAAAGCTGAACGTGCCTCATACCCTCGTTTCCTTCGCCGTCACGACCGAGGACGTGAAGAACGTCACCTCCGGTTCCTTCAAGAAGGCCGACGACAACATATACATGGTGATGACCCCCTACTCCGCGGAAAGCCTGCCTGACTGGGAGGCATTCAAGAAGAACGCGGCCGCCCTGTACAAGCGGAACGCAGAGGGCAAGATCCGGGCAATGTACCCCGTAGGCCCGGGCGGACTGGCCGAAGCCATCAGCAAGATGGCTATGGGAAACAGGATCGGAGCCAGGATAGACAACTTCCCCCAGGCCGTGACACGGATGGGAGTCGGACTCGCCAACGAGACAGGAGCAGACGACCTCTTCATCCCCGTCTACGGTTCCATCATCGTGGAGGCCGACCACCTGGATCCCGCGGACTTTGAGATAGGCACGCTCGTAAAGCTGGGTGTCACGGTGGACAGCGAGGACATAACCCTCTTCACCGACATCGTCCCCAACATCACGATAAGCCTGAAGGACATAGAGCAGGCGTGGGAAGGAACCCTCTCCAAGGTGTTCCCGCCCGTTTCCTCGGCCGCCAGTCCGGAAATGCCGGACTTCGCCTTTGGGGAACACGAGAGCCTTGCCCCCGCAAGGAAATCGTTCAGCCCCAAGTATTCACAGACGAAGCCCCGCGTCATCATCCCGGTATTCCCCGGCACCAACTGCGAATACGACATGGCCCGGGCATTCAGCCTGAACGGGGCGGATCCCAAGATCCTGGTCTTCCGCAACAGGACGGCGCAGGAACTTTCGGAATCGCTTGACCAGTTCAAGAAGGAGATAGACGAGGCGCAGATCCTTTCATTCGTCGGAGGCTTCAGCGTGGGCGACGAACCGGACGGGTCGGCCAAGTTCATTGCGAACGTAATCCGTGAAAGCCGCATCGCCGACGCCATAATGGAACTGTTGAAGACGCGCAAGGGACTGATACTGGGTATCTGCAACGGATTCCAGGCCCTCATAAAGACAGGGTTGGTTCCATTCGGGGAAATCCGGGAGCCGTCCTCCGACATTCCGACATTGACCTACAACAAGGTCGGCCGCCACATCAGCCGCATCGCCCGCACCAGGCTGGTCAGCGCGACCAGCCCCTGGGCCCTTTCCCGCACGGTACTGGATCCCAGGCCCCACCTGGTTCCCATAAGCCACGGGGAAGGACGCGTGATAATGCAGGAAAACCTGGCACGCCGGCTCTTTGCCATGGGCCAGGTGTTCAGCCAGTACGTCGATGCCGAGGGGCAGCCCGCCGTAAGCGAACCGGACAACCCCAACGGCAGCCTGTTCGCCATAGAGGGGCTGACCAGCCCGGATGGGCTCGTCCTGGGCAAGATGGGGCACAGCGAGCGCACCGTGGGCATGGAAACCGGCGGAGCCAGCCGCGACCTCATAAAGAATGTCGCCGGAGACCCGATAAAGAACGAGCGCGAGAATTCCGCAGAGAACATCTTCCTTGCCGGGGTATCGTACTTTGCGTAAGGCCATTGCCGTCCTGTTCCTCGCGGCCCTACAGCTTGCCTTCTTCAGCTCCTGCAAGAAGAAGCTGGTGTGGCATGACGACTTCGACGCTGCCCTCAAGGCGGCGGAAGCCCAGGACAGGCACGTGTTCGCCCTTTTTTCTGGAGAAGACTGGGACGGCAGGACTGAAGACTTCCGTGCCAACGTGCTGGAAAGCAACGAATTCCAGGAATTCGCGAGGGACGGATACGTCCTGCTGAACGTTGACCTGTCCGAAGCCGAACGGGCCAACGTCCTCCTCGGCGAGGACGCGGGCAGCAAGGAAAAGGAACAGGCCGCACAGCTCCAGTCCACCATCGATGCAAAGGCCGATTTGATGCGCCGCTACGGGGTTTCAAGCTATCCCAGCATCTACATCCTTTCAAAAGAAGGCTACGTCCTTTCCATTATACACTACGACGAGGGGCTCGTTTCCACGTCCGTCCTGCGGGAAATCCTTGAGGAACAGGGGCCTTCCATTGCCGGAATCTCGTCGGCAATCGTGCGGGTGCTGAACTCGTCCGGGGTCCAGAAGGCAACGGCAATCGACGCCCTGTACGAGGCGACCCCCGAGGCAGGGCGAAAGCCTTTATCAACGCTGATACGGGAAGTTCCTTCGCTTGATCCTTCCGATGCAAGCGGCCTTGTCGGGAAATACGAATTCATCACCGCCTATGAAGAGGCGCTTGAACATATTTCGGAAGGGCAGCGCGACGGAGTGGTGGAATCATTCGTCAACATAGCGGAAAACGGCCACCTTGGGCCGGCCCAGAAGCTTGAGGCATACTACAATGCGGCATACCTGATGGCCCTCTTCGGAGACAGCGACTACGACAGGATGTATGAACTGCTGCAAAAGGCCCAGGAGGTGGACCCGGAGAATGCCAGGATGGAAGACATCGAGCACCTGATGGCGATGGTTTCCAAGTTCCGGGACATCATGCAGCAGGACGAGGGGCCTTTTTCTGCAAAGGACATGAAGGACAACTAGCCCCATGCCGATTATATAGCGATGGCCCCTGCACAAGCCGACACCGGAAGCGTCATTCCCCTCCTGGCAGTTTCCTTCCTGCTCATCCTGCTTTCCATGACCTTCTCCGGAACGGAGAGCGCCTTCCTTTCCATAAACAAGCTGCGCGTCCGTTTCCTGCACAACAAGAGGAACCCAAGGGCAATGCGGGTCTGGAAGCTCCTCCAGGACAAGGAAAGGCTCATAAACACCCTCCTCGTTGCAAACAACATCGTAAACATCAGCCTGTCGGCCCTGTTGACCTACGCGGCCCTGGAACTTTTTGGTAGCGCCGGAGTCGGAATCGCAACCCTTGTGGCAACCGTGCTGCTGCTCGTGTTCGGAGAAATCACGCCAAAGGTAATCGCAACCCACCATCCGGAGGCAATCGCCTTCTTCGTAGCCCCCCTGGTGGAACTCCTTGAAAAGTTCCTCTACCCCCTCGTGCTTGTATTCACGTCCTTTTCCCGCTTCTGCCTGAAACTGCTGGACATCGATACGCAAAAAAAAGAAGTCTCCTTCACCGAGGAGGAGATAAAGACCCTGCTGGATGTCGGCGGAGAGCAGGGAATTTTCGAAACAAGTGAAAAGACGATGATGCGGCGGGTGTTCAAGTTTACCGACCTTGAGGCAAAGGACATAATGATTCCCCGCAAGGACATAAAGGCACTGAGCATCAAGGCGGGCTACAAGGACATAATCGAATTCTCGCAGCGGCACTACCTGTCCCGTTTTCCCATCTACCGGGAGGACATAGACGACATAGTCGGCGTCGTTTACATAAAGGACCTGCTTTCCTACCGGGACAGGCAGGAGGCATTCGTGCTGACGAACGTGATGAGGCCTCCGCTCTTCATCCTTGAAACAAAAAAGATGTCTTCCATCCAGCAGATGCTTCGCGAGAACCGGCAGAGCATGGCCGTCGTCATCGACGAGTATTCTGGAACCTACGGAATCCTGACGACAGAAGATATAGTGCGCGAGATATTTGGACCGATTGCCGATGACAACAAGCCGTATGCCCGCCGGGTCGAAATAAAAGTCAGCAACGCCGACAGCGACGACGTTTCGGGCCTGTCCCGCCTGATCGACATAAACGAGCAGCTGGGGACCCGCCTGGATTCCCGCCGGTCTGAAACCATAGGGGGCTACATCGTGGAATGCCTTGGCCACATACCTCAGGTGGGTGAAGGCATAGTCCGGGAAGGCTTCCGTTTTTCCGTAAAGGCGATGGACGACAAGAGGGTGGCAGAAGTCCATTTTGAACGGCATGAATCGCGGGGACAGCAGGAGCAACAGGAGCCAGAAGGGCGGCAGACAATGCAGAAATGGCAAGAGCCGCAGGGACGGCAGACGCCTCGGGAACGGCAGACGCCGCAGGGACAAAGCGAGACAGGGGTATAGAAATGGACATCTGGAACATTGCCTACACAATCACCATTCCGATCCTTGAGCTGCTGCTGCTCTTCTGCGGAGCCTTTTTCGCATCCACCGAAACGGGCTACACATCCCTGTCACGGATAACCGTCAGGCAGATGCTCAAAGGGCGGGAAAAGAACGCATCCCTCGTCTCCAGGCTCCGCTCCAACTTGGACAGCCTTATTTCCACCGCCCTGGTGGGCACCAACCTGGTCACGACGCTGCTTTCCGCCATCGCGACCGCATACGCCCTGCACGTGTTTGGAGCGGCCTACGTCAGCCTTGCAACTGCCGTCGTCAGCATACTCGTCATCATTTTCAGCGAAATCATCCCCAAAACATACGCCGCGGTCCGCCCTAAAGAGATTGCAGTCATGAGCGCAAAGCCCATCATCGTCATCCAGAAGCTGTTCTTTCCCGTGGTCTATTTTTTTGGAGGGCTTTCCAAGCTGATAAACTTCGTCGAGGACCGCCTCATAAAGAAGAAGCGGCCCCTCGTCACGGAGGATGAACTGCGGACGCTCCTTGACGTAGGCAAGGACGAAGGAACGCTGGAAGACGTGGAAACCCAGATGCTCGTCCGCCTCTTTGACTTTTCAGGCATACGGGTACGCGACATCATGCGGCACCGCTCCTTCGTGAAATACGTGCCGATCGACGCACGCTATTCCGACGTAATACCGCTGTTCCAGTCAGGCTATTCCCGCCTTCCAGTGTGGAAGGGCAGCCCGGAAACCATCGTCGGCGTACTGCACTACAAGTCCGTCCTCTTTGCCCACAAGGAGATTACGGAAAGCCGGGATTTCGTGAAAATCTGCATGAAAAAGGCCGTCGTACTGCCGGAAACACTGACCGCCCTGGAAGCCCTGAAGCGGTTCAAGGAGGAGAAGGACAACTTCGCCATCGTGCTGGACGAGTATGGAAGCAATGCGGGAATCGTCACGATGGACGACATCCTTGCCGCCGTCTTCGGCAGGATTACCGATGAAAACGGAGAGAGCGAGATTGCACCAGAAAAGCGAATCACTCCGATTTCCCCATACGAGTATATCGTCCCCGGCGACATGCGGCTGGACGACTTCAACGACATAATGAAGATGAATTTGGACAGCGAACATTTCGACACGCTTGGCGGATGGCTGCTGGAAAAGTTCGGGGAGCTGCCCCGCGTAGGGGCGGCATGGAAGGACAAGGATGCAGTCTACATCGTGGAAGACCAGGGAGGCCGCCGCATCATCAGCGTTCGCGTAAAGATTGGGCCGGCATAATGCCGTCGTACACCTTGTCGATGAACTGGCTGGACACGGCCTTGCCCACCGGGTAGAAGGTGACAAGTTCCGCATGGTTGCCGTCCACATATATCCCGGCGCAGCCCGTGAGCTTTTTTCCCCGTATCGTGTACTCGTACAGAACCTTCGTAATCTTGCCGTCCGTTTCAACCTTGGAAATGGCGGAATCCTTGGCATGCAGGCTGTTCAGCATGCTGGAGACGTTGTTGGAAAGGAGCCCGTCCCCGTCCACAAACTCGGAACCGAAGTCGTAGACGTAGTAGCAGACGAGCCGTTTGTAGTTTTCGTTGGAATACACGTCCACCGTCCCGTTGGGGAGCCCCTGCCCCTTCATGTCCTTGGAGATGAACGTGCCGGGATATGAGAACTGGGCATCCCCCATGACATGGACCGGCCATTCTTCCTTGACCTTGTGCGCGTCGGAAGCCCAATATTTTCCCGCCCCGTAAAGGATGGCGGCAACGGCGATGCAGATGGCGAGGGCCGTTATCCTCGCTTTCTTGCCTTTCTTCATCACGAGTGCCGAAACGACGAAGCCCGCGAGCGCCCCCGCGACAAAGGCCCCCGCCTCGTTCATCGTCGTGCGGGACGGAAAGAAATTCCGCGATGCAAAAAGGAACGAGAACGCCAGTATCAGCACATACAGGATGTTAAAATGCTTGGACAGCTGCTCCATCTGCTCATCTTGCGCAGGCTGCGCCCCCTGCCTGTTGTTCTTTTCCATAAAAAACGGCCTCCCGACTCTGGTATATGCCCCCAGTATAGCAGAGGCCGCTTCAAAAGTCCACGGCGGCACGTACCTACGTGCTATGCACCCTGCGTCGCCGCGACATCACGTCAGCTCGAACGCCCCGGTGTAGAGGTCGTAGTAGCGGCCCTTCTTCGCCATGAGCGTGTCGTGGTTGCCCCGCTCTATGATGCTGCCCTTCTCCAGCACGATTATCTCGTTTGCGTTGCGTACCGTGGAAAGGCGGTGGGCTATGACAAAGACCGTGCGCCCTTCCATAAGGGAATCCATGCCCTTCTCTATGAGGGCCTCCGTGCGCGTGTCGATGGAGCTGGTCGCCTCGTCCAGAATGAGGACGGGCGGGTCCGCGACCGCTGCGCGGGCTATGGCGAGGAGCTGCCGCTGCCCTTGACTCAGGTTGCCTCCGTCGCCGGAGATGACCGTATCGTAGCCTTTCTCCAGGTGGCGGATGAAGTAGTCCGCGTTGGCAAGCTTGGCGGCGGCGATGACCTGGGACTCGCTCGCCTCCAGGTTGCCGTAGCGGATGTTGTCGCGGATGGTCCCGGTGAACAGGTGGGTGTCCTGCAGGACCATACCCAGCGAACGGCGGAGGTCGTCCTTCTTTATGTCCTTGAGGGGGATGCCGTCATAGGTGATGGTTCCTTTCCCTTCTTCGATGTCATAGAAGCGGGTCAAAAGGTTTGTTATCGTCGTCTTGCCGGAACCGGTGGAACCGACCAGCGCTATCTTCTCGCCGGGCTTGGCGTGGAGGTCTATGTGGTGCAGGACTTCCTTCTCGGGGACGTAGCTGAAGGACACGTCCTTGAAGTCCACGTCGCCGCACAGCTTGACCAAGGAGAAGCCGTCGTCGTCGGCATACGTGCCGCCCGCCCCCAGTGCGGCGGCCATATCCTTGGTGACGCGCCACGCCCACTCGCCCGTCTGCGCGTAGGACTGCACCAGGTGGGACTTGCCGTCGCCGGAAGCAGAAGGCAGGGTCTCGCTCGCATTCACCAAGGTCACACAGCCTTCGTCAAGCTCGTTCTCCTCGTCTATGCAGGCAAAGATACGCTCCGCACCGGCAAGGGCGTTCAGGATTCCGTTGAACTGCTGGCTCATCATGGAGATGGGCCGGGTGAAGCCCCTCGTATACTGCAGGAAGGCGGCAATGGCCCCCAGGTCCAGCATGCCCTTTATGCTCATGGCGGCTCCCGCTATGGCGACCAGGGCATACTGGATGTGGCCCATGTTGCTCGACACGGGGGCCAGGACGTTCGCGTAGGTGTTGGCCCTCGTGCCCGCCTCGCAGAGGGCGTCGTTCCGCTCCGCAAACTCGCGGATGACCTGCTTCTCATGGTTGAACACCTTGACGACCCGCTGCCCCTCTATGAGCTCCTCGATGTAGCCGTTCACCTTGCCGAGCGCGGCCTGCTGGTCGCGGAACGCCATGGCGCTCCGCTTGCCAACAGACGCCACCACAAACAGCAGGAGCGCAATCGTGACGATGACAAGCAGGGTCAGGAGGGGACTTGTGACCAGCATCATCACGAACACGCCGGTAATGCTGATAAGGCTGGAAAAAAGCTGGGGCAGGCTCTGGCTCATCATGTCGCGCAGGGTATCCGTGTCGTTGGTAAAAAGCGACATCAGCTCGCCGTGGGTATGCGCGTCGTAGTAGCGCATGGGAAGCCGCTCCAGTTCGTCAAACAAATCCTTCCGTATCCGGTACAACGTCCGGGTGGAAACATGGACCATCAGGCGGGAATTCACCCACCCTGCCAAGGCCCCGCAGACGAATATCACCGCCATAAGCAGGATAAGGCGGATGAACGGGAAGAAATCCGCAAGCCCTATGCGCTCGCCCGCGCAGGCCCGCTCGTACAGTGGCACAATGTAGTCGTTTATAGCCGGGCGCAAAAGCGAGTCGCAGGCGACCGTCGCCCCGGAACTGATGATGACGGCCAGCAGCACGAAGAACAGCTGCAGCCTGTAGCAGGCCAGATAGCCCAAAATCCTTTTTATGGTCCGTGCGGTATTCTTCGGCTTGGCCATACCGCGCATGTTCATTCTTGGCATTCTTTCCCCCGGATCCTTAGTTCTGCGACTGCTGGGAATCATAGACTTCCCGGTAAATTGAACTGCTTTGGAGAAGCTCCTCGTGGGTCCCCGACCCGACTATCCTGCCGCCGTCCATCACGTAAATCACGTCGGCGTCCTGCACAGACGTGATGCGCTGTGCGATGATTATCTTGGTCGTCTGCGGCAGGGAACTTCGCAGGGCCCTGCGGATCCTCGCGTCCGTGGCGGTGTCCACCGCGCTGGTGCTGTCGTCCAGAATCAGGACCTTGGGCTTCTTGAGCAGGGCGCGGGCAATGCACAGGCGCTGCTTCTGGCCGCCGGACAGGTTCACGCCCCCCTGCCCCAGGTCGCTGTCGTAGCCGCCCGGCAGGGCCGACACGAACTCGTCCGCGTCGGCGGCGACGCAGGCCGCCTTCATCTCCTCGTCGCTGGCAGACGCGTTGCCCCACTTCAGGTTATCGCGGATCGTGCCGGAAAAGAGGACGTTCTTCTGCAGGACCATGGAAACGCCGTCGCGCAGGGCCGTAAGGTCGTACTCGCGGACGTCCACCCCGCCGACGGACACGCTCCCCGACAGGACGTCATACAGGCGGGGAATCATGGAAACCAACGTCGTCTTGGACGAGCCCGTCCCCCCGATGATGCCGACGACCGCGCCGGAATCTATGTGCAGGCTTATGCCGTTCAGCACGGCTTTGTCCGCGTCATGCGAATAGGAAAAAACCACGTCCTTGAAATCTATGGAGCCGTCGGGAACGCAGCCCACCCCGTTCTCCCGAACAGCACCGCTCTCCCGAACGCTGCCACCTTTCCGCCCGGCTCCGCTCCCAGGCACGGCAGGGGACTGGATCTCCGGCACTTCGTCCAGCACCTCC
>JAILON010000063.1 GCA_024690865.1 Treponema sp.
AAAACTCGCTACGAAGAAGAGCGGGAGCCCTAACCCGCACTGGAAGCACTACAATAATCCCCATGATAAGCCCGAGGTGAACGTCATCCGCCGGAAGGATGAGGTGGACGAGGACGGAACACGGCACAGGGTATACACGGATCTGAGCAGCGGTACCAAGTTCACTGTCCTGGGCGGTTGACCGTGGGGGGCTGGACATGCCGATATTGTGGATATGAACTCAAGGCTCAGGGACAGGAGCTTCGGAGCAAATTTAGACGCATTGCCTGCAATGATGGAGGGCTAACGCTTATGGCAAACTTTATGATGCCAACTTTTGAGGAGACACATTTTATCTGCAGGGACTGCGGACACTGGTTCCAAGGGCGGGACTGCGAGAAGGGGCTGCTGGGGATGCCGACAGGACCTTTCGCTCTCCTGCTGTCCCGGTTCGGCCTGCAGGGACCCAAATGCCCCGAGTGCGGGAAGTACAACACGGAGAAGAATATGTTCGTGTGCTATTGAAAGCGGACGGGCAGGGCGGTTCGCGTCCTGGCTGTCTATCGCGACTGGTTTCCTTCCAGCTGTGACGAGCAGGAATTTTGGGGAATTCTTAGGATATCACGAGAAGTTTTCTGTATATTCCTCCTTGACTTTTTGACGCTCTCATTATATAGTATGGATAGATTGAGGACATAGGGCTTGTCCTGGCTAAAAAAATAAGATCCGATAGATGATTGGGGTCGGAGAGCCTGACCCGGCTAAAAAAACAAAGCTCGATAGAGGAAGCTCTGTAGGCAACTACAGGGCTTTTTTTGTAAGGTGGTGAAATGGAATTACGGTATTTGTCATCGCTTTTTTATCAGAAATACAAGGATTGCACGGAGATAATGAGCAAAGGCGAAAGCCGTCCTTATGTCATTCTCTTGGTTGAAGTTGAGAAGAATAAGTTCGCGATACCAATCCGAACGAACTTGCACAAAACAAAGGATTGCTATGAGAGCAATCCGCAGACGAATTCCGGGCTTGATTATACAAAGGCTGTTGTGATTTCTCGTGATGACTACATTGACTCAACGCGGTATCCTGAAATCGAGCACAAGGAATACAATTACATCAAATTCAAGGAGAAAGAGATTAGGCTGGCATTCGCAAAATTTGTCGCAGATTACAGAAAGGATGTAATCCGCCATAACCGGAACAAGAACATTCCAGAAAATCCAAGGTTCCGGTACTGTGCGTTGCAGTATTTCAAAAAAGAATTAGGCTTGCTATAATAGCCATTACGCGGAAGTACAAGGAAAACGTCTTGGTGGACCTGGGCGACAAGACCCATCATGTCATCTTCAATGCGTCGGCTTACGAGAAGGAGGCGAACCCCGGCATAAAGGAGTTCCTTCCATTCGTAAGGAACAATACGGCAGAGTCAGATTTGACGAGGGAGATTGCGAGCATGGTACAGGCAAAGAAATTTGAGCAGACTTTCATAAACGAATATCTGGCATGGAACCTCCATGACAAGGATGTGGAACGGCGCGGACGCAAGGAAGGATTTAAGAAAGGTCGTAAGGAAGGACTTAAGGAAGGCCGCAAGGAACAGGCTCTGGAAACGGCGCGGATACTGAAGCGGACTGGGATTGATGCTGCGCTGATTTCACAATCAACGGGGCTTTCTCCCGAAGATGTAGAGGCTCTCTGACGAAACATACCTTTGACTTCGGACACATGTTCCAAGGGGGCGGACCGCCCCAATTCCCCAACAAGGGCGCACAGCCTGCAGGGACCCAAGTGCCCCGAGTGCGGCAGCCGCAACACGGAAAAGAATGTGCTTGTGTGCTACTGATTAGTCGGGAATAGTGGCGGCATCACGGACTCAACCTTTGCAAGCTCGTTTTTCTGGAGGTAGCTGGGATTCAGTTTTGCCTTATGGTATTCTAGGTAGCTTCCCTTTGTCTTTTTTGAGAGCAATTCCGTGAAGAAACGTTCCCAGCTGAAATACCGGGATGAGTCTATGCTGTCGGACGGATTTTCAAGAATTCTGTCTATGGCAGAATCTTCCAGCAGCCGAGCCTTGAGCATCAGCCATTCAAATGATTCCGGCATGAAAATTCCAAGCTTCTTTATGCGGTTCAAAAGGAGAAGGTTTTCAATCTCCGGGCCGAATGCTGCCCCGTCTGCAATTATCAGGATGTCTTCTGCATTGCACGATTCTACGGTATTGCAGATATTTGTTTTTCCCCGCGCGCTTATACAGGGAATGGAGAAGCGTCCACAGATGTGCTGAAAGAATTCAAATCCGGAATTGGAATCCTCAACAATCACAAGCTGGGGGCGGATTGTCACGGTATCTGAATACAGCGGGTAGAATGAGCTGTACAGGCGCTTTGTTCCTTGGTATCTGTTGCCGGAGCTGTTTTTGATTCCGTATATCTCCGTTATGCTGTATGGCAGGTTGTAGAGCGGGTTTCGCGTCGCTATGACAAAATAGTTGTCGCCCTTGCGCACTTCGGCGGCAAAATCCTCTGATGCGACGAACGGGTTTCCTTCGTCTATGAAGACAATACTGCCGTGGATTTCCGAGAGGTTCAGCTGCCAGTTGTCTGATGTCAGCACGGCGCACTGAATACTGCAGGAAAGCTGGACTCCGCTGTCTGCGCCACTCCTTTGGTATGCCTGTATCATGTCTATGAGCGTCGTTTTTCCTGTCGCACTGTCTCCGCGAAGAATCGTTATGTTCCTGTATATTTTAAACTTGTACTGCAGCCGGCGGTTCTTTACCGTCACATCATAGCTTCCCTTCAACATGCGCCTCCTGACGTATGCAGTCCAAGGATGGTGGGAGCAGTTCCTTCATGCTGTGCACGACCGTTCCCGTATTTTCAATGCAGATAGTGAATTTTCCGTCCCCAAAGTCCATGATGTGGTGCAGGTTTATCGTAACGTCCCTGTCCAGCAGCTTTGCGATTTCCAGTATGTATTTGGCGCAGTTGTTCCCGCATGTCGAGGCATTGAAGATTTTTTCCGGTTCGTTCAATATCAGGAGCAGCGTCTTTACACCCCCGGAAAGCTGCGTGACGGGGATGACACCCAAAGCTTTGCTGTCTATGGCCTGAGCGCTCAGAATGTCCGCCCGGTCGATTCTTTTTATCACTTTCCGCGCGAAGTCGCTTTCGGTTATCCAGCTGTCCAGATAGCTGTTGTTGAAATACAGCGAGGTGTTGAATATCGCCCCCGGACAGTTACCGTATATAATCTTAAGCATTGCAGGATAAAGTGTACACTAAAAAGTGTATTTTATCAACTTTCCATGTATTTTTATCATTTTTCCGTGGATTTTTTCACCCCACGACACTATTTGTCATGGGGGGTGCGTTATACTGGCAGTAACAATACCAAGACTAAGGAGGTCTGTATGATGAAGCGGTTTGTTGCTGGGGTTGTTTTTGCCGGTGCGGTGGCCGTGGGCGTGAAGAAGCTCTCGGAGTATGCGGATGGGCGGAACGAGCTGAAGGACATAAAGGACAAGCTTGCCAAGACCAGGGATGACTTTGTGGCGGACTGCCGCGACTTGGCCCGGGCCGTTTCGGACGCATTCTGGAACGGCGGTATCGAAGGGGTCGGGGATTCCGCGCCGTCGCATGTCATTCAGGACTAGCAGGAGGAGGGAACTATGGGTACAGCGTTAAAGGTTACGGGACTGGTACTGGGCGGGCTGGTGGCCGGGGGCGTAATCTTCAGCCTCAACAAAGAGAACTTGAAGCTTGTGGACGACTACAATAATCTTCTGGACGAATACAACGACCTCATCGGTGAGTGGAACGAAAAAGTCGCTACGAAGAAAAGTGAGAGTCCCAACCCGCACTGGAAGCACTACAATAATCCCCATGATAAGCCCGAGGTGAACGTCATCCGCCGGAAGGATGCGGTGGACGAGGGCGGAACGCGGCACAGGGTATACACGGACCTGAGCAGCGGGACCAAGTTCATGGTTCTGGGCGGCTGACGGCAGGGGGCTTTCCAGGCGGGCAGAGGGGGCTCCCTTCGGTCCCACACGTCTGTCCGGCGCCGCCCGGTCTCGCACGGCGGCTTTATAATTCCCCTTTCAGCAGCTTCTTGAGGTCGCCGAGCGGTCCGTCGGAGACGCTTTCCGGCATGAACACGTGCAGCAGCTCCATGCTCCGTGTCAGGGCGGTGTAAACCATGTTGCGGTTCATCTTGTCGAAGACGGCCTCCTCAAAATCATAAAGGAAACCGGCCCGGTGATCCAGGTAGAACAGGACCACGGGGAAGTCCAGCCCCTTGCAGCTCTGGGGGGTCGCAAGGCGGACTATCCTGGGCTTCGCAAAGTCGAAGTCCTGCGCGTTCACCGGGGCGCAGTCAAGGTCCAGCTCGTCTTTGAGCAGATTCTTGAGCTTTTCCAGCTGGGCCTTTTTGGGCGCGATGAGGCAGATGTTCTCCGGTTCATAGCCGAGCGACTTTACGCACAGCCGCACCGTGTCCGCCATCTGGCGGAAGGATTCTTCCTGGCTCTTGTTTTCGTGCAGCTCCACGGGCGGCCCCATGCGGAATGTCTGGGGCACGTTGTCCGTGTCGCAGCCCGTGATGAGCGCACGGTAGCGTTCCGCGACGGAGTTTATCTGGTCGGTGCTCCTGAAATTGATGTGGAGCGCCCTCGTGCTGCCGCTCACGTCTATCCCGGCCCGGCTCCAGGTGAAGCCCGGCTGGAAGACGGACTGGTCGTTGTCGCCCGCGAGGATCATGCTCTTCCGCGTGGCGAGCCTGAGCACGCGGAGTGATGCCGCCGTCAGGTCCTGCGCCTCGTCCACGAAGAGGTAGTCCACCTTCAGGGATTCGGGGATGGAGTATTCCCCGCCATCAATGTTCCGCAACAGCTTGTAGGTCAGGTAGGGAACCGGCTGGGCCTCGCGTTTTTCCCATTCCGAGAAGATCGCCTCCACGGCCTCCCAGACTTTCGCGCGGGCACCGGGGACGAGGGGCTTCCGCATCCCGGTCCGTTTTATCCCCTGCCTATCCTCCCCGCAGTATTCCTCCCGTGAGACGAATCCCGGCAGGATGAACCTGTCCAGCTCGGCCCAGATTTCAGTGCCAAGCGGATTGTCCTTGATGACGGGCGTGTCCTCAAGGCATTTCTCGTTCCCGTAGGTCAGCTTTGCGCCGGGGAAAGCGTCCTTGAGTATCCTGACGAGGAAGCTCTCCGATGTCATTATCATGTCCCCGGCCTTTCCGCTTTCGCCGTCATCCGGGCTGTACGAGGCCCGTATGTCCATGAGCCGGGCGACGTAGCGGTTGTATTTCTCAAGGCTCCTGCTGAACGTTATGAGGGCAACCGACTCCCGTTCCTGAAAAAGCCGGCCCTCGTTGTCAAGGAGCAGCTTCTCCAACGTCTTGAGCAGGACGAGGGATTTTCCCGTTCCCGCGCTCCCTTTCACGAGGAAGTCGCGGCCGAAGTTCACCTGCCGTACGATGGACTCCTGCTCTGCCGTCAGGCGGACAAGCCCCTGCTCGTAGTCGTAGCGGGTCCGCGTGTAGCTCACCATGCGGCTCAGGTTCTCTATGTAGTCTCTCGCGTCGGAAAGGTTCGCGAGCTGCGCACGAAGCTCTTTCTGGGCCTTGCGGCTTTCTTCCTCCGCAAGATGCTTCTTCTGACGCAGCTCATCTATCTTCTCCTTGTCTTTCTTGCCCCGCTCAAGCTGCTGGTCGTAGTCCAGCTGGACGGCCTTCAGCTGTGATTCCAGCCGCTCAAGCTCCTTCTGCCGCTCGTAAAACTGCGCGGCCTTCTCTGCCATGTTGCCGTTCAGTTTGGAAAGCCGCTCTATCTCGCGGTTCGCCTTCTCCAGCTCTATCGCCGTCTCGGCGGGGCTTTTCCGCGTGTTCCAGCTGTCGAGCCGCCGCGTCAGGACAGAAATCTTGTCCAGGTTGGGCAGTTTGAATATGGACGCGAATTCCCTGAGCAGGTATACGGCGCTGTTCGCCTCTTCCGCCGAGAGGTTCCCGAAGTTGTGCCGGACATAGTTCGTGTTCCGGTGGTTCTGCCTGATATTCTGGAAGAGCTTGTTCTCCTTGTAGCCATGATGGCCATGGAGATCCTGGAATAGTTCCACCAGCTCGTGGAACTTGGTGTTCTGGTCCACGTCCCCGCCCAGGCTGTCCCTGAGGTATGCCTCTATGACCGAAAACACGGCAAGCGTGAATACGCCCGCATCCACGCCCTGCAATGCCTGGAGCCGCTTGACCTGCTCCTCTGTCGGAAGTTGCTTTGACATGCTTCTATTATATAGGCATTGCCGACTTTCCGCTAGTGCCGCCGAGGCCCGCTGTGTTCGGCTTGTCAAATGCCGCGATTTCTTCTATAATATGAACTATGGCAATGGTTATACTTACTTTGAACTGCGGCTCTTCGTCCGCAAAGTACCAGGTTTATGACTGGGACAACAAGTCCGTCCTCGCCTCCGGCGTGGTCGAGCGCATTGGCGCGGAAGGCTCCGGTATCACCCACAAGGCGAACGGTGACAAGACAGAGATAAAGAGTCCCTGCCCGACGCACAAGGAAGCCATCGAGCTTATCCTCAAGACGATTACCGATCCCAAGATTGGCGTCATTTCCGATATGTCCGTCATCAAGTCCGTGGGACACCGCGTCCTGCACGGCGGCGACAAGTTCACCAAGTCCGTCGTCATCACGCCGGAGGTCCTGGAGACCTTCCGCTCGGTGCAGGATTTGGGACCCCTCCACAACCCCGCGAACATCATGGGAATCGAGGCTGCCCAGAAGGTCATGCCCGGCGTTCCCCAGTGTGCCATCATGGACACGGCCTGGCACCAGACCATGCCCGAGCACAACTTTATGTATGCGATTCCGCAGGAGTGGTACACCAAGTATTCCGCCCGTCGCTACGGCTTCCACGGAACTTCCTTCCTTTATACCGCCAAGCGTGCGTCCGTCCTGCTTCACAAGAAGCCGTCCGAGACGAACGTCATCATCTGCCACGTTGGCAACGGCGCGTCCGTCTGTGCCGTCAAGGACGGCAAGTGCTACGACACTTCGATGGGAATCACCCCGCTTGAGGGCCTCGTCATGGGAACCCGCTGCGGCGACCTGGACCCGGCGCTCCCCTTCTACATCATGCGCAAGACCGGCATGAGCGCGGAGGAGATGGACAAGACCCTGAACAAGAAGTGCGGCCTGCTCGGAATCACCGGAGGCCGCTTCTCCGATGACCGCGACGTGGAGGAGGCCGCCAGCAAGGGCGACAAGCAGGCCCTGCTCGCGATTGACATGTACTGCGCCCGCCTCAAGAAGTACGTCGGTGCGTTCATGGCCGAGCTTGGCCGCGTGGACGCCATCGTCTTTACTGCGGGTGTAGGCGAACGCTCTCCGATTACGAGGGCCGGAACACTGCGCGGACTTGAGCACATGGGAATCAAGATTGACCTGCAGAAGAACGAGTACAGCTTCACGGGCAACGCCGAGACCTGCATCTCCGCCCCGGACAGCCAGGTGAAGGTCTTCGTCATCCCGACCGACGAGGAGCTCGTGATGACCGAGGATGCGTATGCCCTGATGAAGGGGACTTACGACGTGCACACGAACTTCAGCTACAGCTTCCAGGATCCCGCCTATGTCAACAAGGCGCGTGAGGAGGGACTCAAGAAGGACCTCAAGAAGCTGCCGCATTTGGCCGAGGTCATCGTCAGGCCGTAACTGGTCCTGGGCGCTGGTAGAAGCGCCGGAATGGCAGGAGCCCCTGTCCGCATGATGCGGGCGGGGGCTTTTTGTTTGTGCCATCGGTTTTATGCGGCCGGGGCCTCGGGGCACCATGCCTTGAAGTTGCGGCCTGACGGCCAGGGCTTAAGCCAACGGCGGCCGGGGCGTAACTCAATTGCGGCCGGGGATCTGCGGGCCGGTATGGGTTGCGCTGCGGGCCGTGGTATGGGTTGTGCTACGGGCCGGTGCCGATGTTTACCGTAACGCCGTCGTTGCCGTTTGCGGGGTCTAAAATGGCATTCTTCACGTCATCGTTTGGAACCCAAACGGTCACGTTCTGGGCTGATGTGATATAGTTAAATGCATATTGCCAATTAGTAACACTTGTTCCCTCGATAATGATATCGACATTCTGCAGTGATGTGCAGCGATTGAAGCATTTAAACATATTTTCAACGCTGGCAGGGATCCGTATTACCGGTGGCCCGGAAAGTGCGGTTGCGTGGTTTCCCATATCGAAGCAGGCGCTCAGGTTTGTTACGCCGTCCGGGATTTCCGGAACAGAAGTCAGTGCGTAGCACCATTGGAAGCAAGATGCCATGTTTGTCACGCCGGCAGGGATTTCCGGGGCCTCGACGAGGTTCGTGGCGTATCCAAAAGTTCTCACCAGTGTCGTCACGTCAGCGGGGAGCTTTGGGGCACGGATTAACCTGTTTATTGGCGTGGAATCATCATGGAAAAAAGCAGTAGTCATATTCGTACCGGACGGGAGCGTGGTATTCGACAGGTCTACGAATGTGTTCTTGGTACGCACAAGCGTTCTTAGAGTGCCTATGTCGCCTGGGGTCAGCCCGGTTATCGCGGGGAGGACGTGCGGTGCGCTTGCGGAACCGGCAGTGAGGCTGTCAAGGTAAGCGCTTAGGCTGGCCAAGGGAAGCCCGGCTTTCAGCCTGACAGTGACGCTGCTTTCGGCATCCTTTGTCAGTATCGTGCCGACTTTAGCCGTGCAGGTGACGGTGACGGCCGTCTCGTTTATGGGTGCCGCCGTGAGGCTTGTCAGGACGGACGCTGACGCATCTATCGTAGTTGCGGTCTGCGGTGAGGAGGGGAGGAAAGACCAGGTGTAGGTCACTCCGTCCGGCCAGCTGTCAGAGGCGTTCTTCAGCTCGGCCGTGAATCTGAAGAGCTTCGTCACGTCCGTGCTCGTCATGTCGCTGTCGGGCACCAGATACACAGTGTTTTCCCCACTTGCCCGGGTCTCGAATGCCGACGGAGCCGTCATCGTTATCTTGAAATCGGGCAGGGGGGCGGGGCCGCCCACCGTGGCGGATGCAGACCCGCTCGATGTGACGGTGCTGCCGCTTGCGTCGGTATAGGAGACCGTGACGGTGAAGGTCTTTGTTATGTCTCCGGTCGGTATCGCACCGCCCAGCAGCTCGCTCACTGTCCGGGTCAGCGTCGCTCCCGTGCCAAGCTCCGCCCCGCTTGCGTCTTTCCAGCTGTAGCTGAACACTGCCCCCTCGGGTGCGTCTTCCAGTCCTTCTGCGCTGAACAGGACGGAGTCGGAATCCGCGCTGCTTATCTTGTATGCGATGACCGCAGGGGAAGCCTTCCCCCGTATGCTTGCCGGGAGCGTCCAGAACTGGCGGGCAAGCTGTATGTCCATCTGGAACTGGCCGCCGGAGACGGTCTTGGTGTTGGATCCCGTGTACAGCATCGTGCCGTCCGCCGCCTTGACGGTGAGGGTTACGGTGATTTCGCTGCCGGTCGCGATGGCGGGGATCTCGTAGGTGATGGTGCCGTTTGCATCGGCTGTGGCGGCCATCGTGTAGTTTATGCCGCTTCCCTGGATGGTGAGCGTTGCAGTTCCGCCCGCCGGGAGGCCGATGTCGTCTGCGTTTAGGGTGACGGTGTCGGTCTGTGCGGTGCTGTCGCCGGTTCCGCCGCCCATAAAGATTGCGACGATACTTTCCGTGTTGTCCGTGTTGGACAGGTCCACTATGTCCTGCGCAGTGTATTGTTTCCCGTCGTCAGCGGAGGAAGAAGCGTCTGGTGAGTTTCCGGATGTGTTTTCTGTACGCGAGGATGGTGTATTATATAAAATGCTTTCCTGGTCCGACGTACCGCCATTTCCGTTGCAGGCCGTGATGAGCGGGCTTATTAGTGCGGACAGGAAGAGAAATGACACGGTGAGTATGGGGAGAAAGCTTTGGGGCTTGGGCATACGCGGTCACTCCTTGGCGTAAAATCGACCTCACCAAACAGTATACCCCAGCTCCTCGTTTTTGTCATCAGGTTTCTGCTAGGGCTGTTGCCCGGGACTATTGCTGTGGCTGTGGCCCGGGGCTGTTGCTGTGGACGTGGAAATGGGCTTCCTGCGGGCGGCATGCTGCCTCTCCCGGTGCCGGGGCCGTGGGGCGGGCGGAAACTTGCCGGGCTAGACCCAACTGCGGCCGGGGCCTCGGGGCGTTGTGACGGAACGGAGGAAGCTTACTGCGGCCGGGGCGGCCGGTCACCGGGCCGTCCCGATCTGGATTTCCCCGCCCCAGGGGATGCTGAAAGATGCGCAGAGGTCGCGGTATTCCTCTTCGTCCTCCGGCGTGCGCAGCTGGGTTACGAAAAAGCTCTTGTCGTCGGGAAGGTCGGTCCGGTAGGGAAGTGCAGGACGGCCGTCCTGCTGTGCCGCCGCTTCTTTTTCTTCCCAAACTTTGAGTGCCTGCTTGGAAACGCCGTCCCTGCTGTCCACGACCTGCATTCCTTCGCCGGCTTCGGCGGCTATGTATGATGCGACGTGGGTGAAGTGGGTGCAGCCCAGGATTATGGTGTCACAGCCTTCTTCCAGAAAATAGGATACGGCGGGCCGTACTGCCGCCAGCTTTTCCGCTTCGCTTGCGGTGAAAAGGGAATGTTCTATGAATGAAATCAGGTCCGGGTCACCCCGCTTGAAAATCGCGCAGTCCGAGGCGAACTTCCGTATGAGGTTTTCGCAGTAGGGGTGGCGGACTGTCGCATTTGTGGCAAGGAGTCCGATCCTCTTGTTTATGGACCTGCGTGCGGCAAGGCGGATGGCCGGTACCGTGCCTACAATTGGTATGTCGGGAAAACGGCTCCTCAGCTCCGCAAGGGACGTGACGCTTATCGTATTGCACGCGATGACGAGGGTTTCGGGCGACCAGCGGCGCACTATCTCCGCCAGGGAGGCGGACGCGCTTTCGGTCACCTCGTCGGCAGTCTTCTCGCCGTACGGGAAATGCGCGGTGTCGCCTACATACACGCAGCGTGCGGCAGGCATCTTGCGCTTCAGTTCGACCATGTAGGGTATGCCCCCGGTTCCGCTGTCCAGGAATGCGAAGTCAACTCCGCGAGAAGCTTGTTCTTCCATAGTATTGCTATTGCCTTCCAATCTATCTGTCCTCTATTTGTCCTTGCCCCAGTTGTGGTAGAACTTGTACATGAATACCCGCTGCATCAGCGAGCATCCTGCCGTCCCTATAGCCTTGGGCAGGCGGCCGGCGAGGAAGTGCTGCAGCCTGTAGTGCTTTTCCCAGGCGTAGCTCTTCTGTTCTCTGTCCTTCCAGGGGCTTGCGTAATAGTATGAGTCGTAGAGCTCTTTCCTGGGATGGTTGCTGTTTGCGTACCAAGGGCGGATGAGGGAGTTGCCCGAAAAGTGGGCTATGGCGACGTTCAGCTTGGCTTCGGCGAACTCGTCAGCATGTTTCCTGAAGTAATCCTGCTTGTACACGCTGGCCAGCTGCTTCGCGTCAAACAGGAAGAAAGGCGACTGGAAGTTGTAACGGAAGTCCAGCTCCGCAATCTCGTCCCGGAGCGACATGTTTATGAGATCCTGGTCGGGCAGGGGGTAGGTCCCGTATCCGGCGGCCACTCCTTCCAGCAGGAGCCTGCCCGCATCCTTCCGCCGCCACTCGTCCAGGTCCAGCAGCATGAAGCCGGCGTTGTGGTAGCGCTCCACGCTGACGGGCAGGATGTCCAGGTATTCCCGCGAGATGCAGTCGTGTACCATGCCCAGGCACTTGCCCTGCAAATCTGCCGAGAGCAGGGGGGCCAGGCTTGCTCCTACCAGTGTGTCGCAGTCGATGTAAAGGAGCCTTCCCGAAAGTTCCGGCAGAAGCTCGGAGAGGAATACCCGGGCGAAGGTCGTGTTGCCGCCGGGGACGCAGCCGTAGCTCTTGAACTTGTCGCTGACTTCCGCGAGCAGGGTTTCCGCGCTGATAAAGCTGATTTTCCTGCCCGCCCCGTAGGATGCGGCGAGTGTCTTAAGCGTTTCCCGGCTCCCCAGGCTGATGCCGTCGTCCAGTATGTATATGCGTATTGCCCCGGCATTCCGGTTCTTGTCCAGGAGCGACATCAGGGACACTCCCATCACCGGGACATAGTTCTCATCGGAGGCGTAGACGACCTGAAGGGAAACGGACGAACTGTCTAAGTCCATTGGCCAAGTTTATCACAGAAGCCGGCCCCTGGCAACTGGCCCGGAGCCGGAGTCGCGGGCCTGCCTGCGGTATTTCCTGTCCGCCATGACGGGGCGGCCCCCGTCAGAGCAAGAGGTGCACGCCCGCTAGATGCATTTCGCCTCCGCATAAGGCGCCCCCGTCGCAGTCCCCCCTTCCGCGCCGAGGTGGAGGGCGAGAGGAAGTCCCTCAGTTCCGGGTCGTTCTCCTGCTCGTAAGCCGAAGCACGGGCTGTTACTGTCGAGCGGCCAGATTTTCTACCTCCGGGAGGGAAAGGCCTGTATACCGGGCTATCTTTTCCAGAGGAATCTTGTCCGCCAGCATGTTCCGTGCGGTCATTCTCACACCCTCGGCAAGCCCGGCTTTCTTCCCCCGAAGCTCCACGTCCTTGTCATGGAGCTTCCATGCGAGGTATTCGTTTATGAAGGTTTGCTCGAATTTCTTTGTCTGTACCATGTTCGCTATTCCCCTTGTAAAGTCAGATTCCGCCGTGTTGTTCCTCACGAACGAGAGAAAATCCCTCAGTTCCGGGTCGTTCTCCTGCTCGTAAGCCGAAGCACGGAAACATATTCCCGCAGGGTGTCCCCATACGCTCGCCGAGATTGCATTCATATCATACGCATATTCAACAAATACGGATAGTCCCACAGGCTCAATGAGGCAATCAAACGCTCGCTATGGGGGCCCACGTCCGTTGGACCCCCGCTCCATGCGTTTCCTGTCTCTTGCCACCACTACAGGCCCCCTGCCCGCACGGACGGAACTACGGGGGCGGGCGGGATCAGGGGCAGGAGGGTGCTGGGTCCGCCGTAAACACTACCGTGACGCCGGAGTTGCCAGACGCAGCTTCGATTGCGGCCTTCATTGCGGCCCTCAGCGTACAATCGCTGCTCCAGATCTGGACGGTTACGCCGGTAAGCCCCTTGAACGCATTCGCCCATTTTGCGGCATCCGTGGGACCGGAGCCGATACTGAAAGTCTTTCCGTTCAGGGCGGTGCAGCCCTCGAAGCAGGACGTCATATCAGTAATCCGGGAAGGCATCGTAATTGTGCTGGAAGAAGTCAGCGCCTTGCAACCCTTGAAGCAGGAGTTCAGATTCACAGTGCCGCTGATGGTCAAGGTTGGGAACGCAGTCAGCTTTTCACAGCCTTCAAAGCAGGATGTCATATCCACACTCTTTGAGGAATTCGTGTCTTGGATGGCCGGAGGTGTGGTCAGCTTCTTGCAGCCGTAGAAACACTGTTTCAAGTCCATATTTTGAGATGTCGCTATCGTTAGGCTTGAGGCATCCTGCAGGCTCTCGCAGCCGTAGAAGCATTTCTGCATATTCATCGGATAGGTAGCTACGGATGTGGGTATACTGGGGAGCGTAGTCAGATTCTTGCAGTTGTAGAAACACTCAAACATATTATATACCTGTGGGGATATACCCAGACCCGATGCATCCGTCAGGTTTTTGCAGTCCTCGAAGGTGTATTCAAGATAATACGCGTTGGTGATGGTTCCTGCCGGTATAGTCTCCAGAGCAGTGCATCCCCAGAATTCTTTTCCCACATGGAGGAGACCGCCTGATGGCTGTGAAATTACGGGAGGTGAGACTATATATTTATTGTCCCTGAAAAGCTGATCAGAGGCATAGGCAGGCAACTTATACGATCCAAAGGCAGTGACATAAGATAACACATTATCTTCTGTCAGGGTAAGACCCGAAAGGTCAAGGTAGCGACCGCAGGTCTTCAGGACATCTAACTGACACGGTAAGGCAGTATCAGACATGCCGCTGGAAACCAGCCCCGTTATATTGGGAATCTTATAAGGAGTGTCCTTGTCGTTCACCGGCAGGCTCGCAAGGTAGTCGGCAAGGCTGGCCAGAGCAACCTCGGCAGGAATGCTTACGTCAATCGATGCGTCCATGGAAGCGGCGGAGATGCCAGCCGTTGCGTTGCCCGTCCAGCTCAGCGTAACTGTCAGCGGGACCGGGGCCGTGCCGCCCGATATGGGGCTCACGGCGGTGGCAGCCTTGTTGTCCGGCGAGAATGAGGCCCTTTCCGGCACGGGCGGCGTGGCGGTCGCATCGCCCGAAGACCAGCTGTAGCTCAATGTGCCGAGTACCGCCAGGTCCGCCGCCGTCAGCCCTGTCAGGGAGGCGGTCAGGTCAAGCGTTCCATCGTAGTTCAGCTTGGGATTGCCCGAGGCGTCGGTTTCACAGCCAGCCGGTGCGCTTACCTCAAGTTCAAGCACGTAGATGTCTTTTTCCGCCGTGAGCGTTACGCCGCCGACGACCGCACTCACGGTCAGCGTGGACTTGCCGCCCGCAGTGGCAGAAGTCAGGCTCGGGGTTGAGCTAGCCGGACTGGTGATTGTCGCAAGGCTTGCCGCACCGGCCTTCCATGCCCATGACCATGAGCTGACTGTCGGAGTCGTTGTGAAACCTTGGACTGTTGCGCCGAGCGTTACCGCCGTGCCGCCCTTCTTGACCACAGGACTGCCGGTAATCGTGACTCCTGCGACGGTGACGTCAACGGTCTTTGAGCAGACGGGCGTTAAACTTCCGTTATAATATGCCATAACGCTGAAGCTTGTAGTTCCGGCCGCCTTAGGCTTTACAGTAAACGTTCCCGATGTCGAGTTCGAGTCGTCCATCATTATATAGTTCAATGCAGGGTCGGCGCATGTCCATGAGTATGTCACAGCCGGCATGCCGCTTCCGTTAAGAGAAGCGGTGATTGTTTTTCCGGCGGTGTCCGCTGTCGTCATCATGAGGTTGTAGTTCGGAACCGTCAGGGTGGGGGCTTTGAGCGCGGTGCCGCCGCTCAGCGCGATGTCAAAGACGTACACGACGAGCTTCTTGGAAAGCGTCCTGCCGTTCACGTTCGTGCTCACGGTGACGACGGACTTGCCGCCCGCTGCCGGCGTTATCGTCAGGCTGCCTCCGGTCGCGCCGCCCGGTATGGAAACGGAGCTTCCCTCGGTGATGTTCCACGCGAGTGTCTCGGTGCCGCTTCCGTTGACCACGGACGCATAGCGGGTCACGCCGGACGTGTCGGACAGCTTCATCACGACGTCGCCCGCCGCGGCACCGCCCGGAGTCAGGTACAGCTTCAGGCCCGCGACCTTCAGGGGCAGGCTGCTCGTGGAGCTCACGCCCAGGAAGCTCGCCGTGAGGGTCACGGTCGTGTTCCCTGGGGCGGCCGGCGTTATGGTCGCGGCCTCGCCTACGGATGTAACCGCACCGTCCGTCAGGGCAACGGCCATGTCGCCCACCTGCCACTCGTAGCTCGCGCCCGAAAGGGACGGGAGCCCTGCGAACGA
>JAILON010000070.1 GCA_024690865.1 Treponema sp.
TACACAAGTCCGTGGATTGACTATACAGAATTGATTTTCTTTGCCAGTTCGCAGGAATGGTGCTATAATGGGAAAACACTAAGGAAGGACAAGGAGGACGGACTATGGCTATTATTTCCATTTCACGGCAGGTGGCGGCCCTGGGCGACGAGATTGCGACGGCCCTGGCCAAGAAGACGGGATATTCTTTCATCGACAGGAAGCAGATAGAGAAGAGGATAGTCGAGCTGGGCTTTCCCCAGGAAAAGCTCGCCAAATACGACGAGAAGAAGCCCGGCTTCTTCGCCAGCCTGGTCAAGGACCGGGACGAGTATCTGAACTACCTGCAGTATGCCGAGCTTGAGGCGGCCTCCAAGGGCAACTGCATCCTCATCGGGCGCGGGGCCTTTGCCATACTGGAGAACGTTCCCAACCTGGTTGCCCTCCGCTTCGTCTCCAACGACAACGTGCGGCTGGAGCGGCTCAAGAAGGAATTCAGCTGGAACGACAAGCAGGCCCAGCAGCGGATTGACGAAAGCGCAAACAACCGGGAGGGCTTCCACAAGAGCTTCTTCAACATATCCAACAGCGACCCCCAGCACTTCCTGGCGACGCTGAATACGAGCATCCTGTCGATTGACGAGGCGGTCAGCCTCATCGAGGCCCTGATCAAGATACACGTCACCGCCAAAAAGGAGGCGGATGGCAAGGAGGAAGTGGAGCAGCGGCTCAAGGGCCAGCGCCTGGTCAACCAGCTGATATTCGACTACCATATCAACATCAATTTCCTGCGCGCCTCGATCGACGGGAACATCGTCACCCTGATGGGAGTGGCGGACTCGCAGGGACTGGCCGAACGGGCGGTTCAGACGGCGGCACGGATCCTGCCGACATGCGAGGTACGGTCGGCGATAAGCATCGTGCAGGACTTCAAGAGCTACCAGTAGTGCAAGGGAAGCGACCTTTGTACTGGCTCAGGATACTAGTTATAGTGTCTTTTGGGGCGTTTCCGCTAAAATTCCGCTATTTATTGTGTATTTGCGGCAGAAAGGCTTGAATATTTATTTGTCTTGTTCTATATTTAGGGCAGGTCAATTACAGCAGTTTGTATCGCTGGAGGGGCGTGCCCCTTAGCTTGCAATCAACATCATATAAGAGGTTCAAAGATGGTCCAGAGAGAAGAGTGGAACGGTTTCAAGACCGGTAGGCTTTGGCAGGACGAAGTTAATGTCCGCGAATTTATCCAGTTAAACTACACGCCTTACGACGGGGACAGCTCGTTCCTGGCGGGGCCGACTGCGGCTACCAAGGAGCTGTTCGGAGAGCTCCAGAGGCTGCAGAAGGAAGAGCATAACAAGAAGTGTACGGGCCTTGACGGAAAGGAGAGGTCTGGAGTTCTTGACCTGGACACCGACATCGTGTCCACGATTACGTCCCACAAGCCCGGCTATATCTTCGCCGACGGTTCCAAGAAGAACCTGGAGAAGGTCGTCGGTCTCCAGACCGACAAGCCCCTCAAGAGGGCCTTCATGCCCTTCGGCGGAATCCGCATGGCCGAGCAGTCCTGCGAGATGTACGGCTACAAGCCCAACGCGGAAATCCACAAGGTCTTCACCGACTGGCACAAGACCCACTCCGACGCGGTCTTCCAGGTCTACTCACCCGAAATCCGCAAGGCCCGCTCGGCCCACATCCTGACCGGTCTGCCGGACACCTACGGCCGCGGACGCATCGTCGGCGACTACCGCCGCGTCGCCCTCTACGGAATCGATTTCCTCATCGCGTCCAAGAAGAAGGACTTCGACAACATCGGTGACGGAACGATGACCGACGACGTGATCCGCCTGCGCGAGGAAGTCGCCGAGCAGATCAAGGCCCTCGGCCAGATCAAGGAAATGGCAGCCTCCTACGGCTACGACATCTCCAAGCCCGCCAAGAACGCCGCCGAGGCTTTCCAGTGGCTCTACTTCGGCTACCTTGCCGCCATCAAGACGCAGAACGGCGCCGCCATGTCCGTCGGACGCATCTCCACCTTCCTGGACATCTACATCCAGCGCGACATCAAGAACGGCATCCTCACCGAGGAACAGGCCCAGGAGCTCGTCGACCACATCGTCATGAAGTTCCGCATGGTCCGCTTTGCCCGCATCGAGAGCTACAACCAGCTCTTCTCCGGCGACCCCATCTGGGCGACGCTTGAGGTCGCTGGCCTTGGACAGGACGGCCGCTCCATGGTCACCAAGAACGACTTCCGCTTCCTGCACACGCTCGAGAACATGGGTCCCTCACCGGAGCCCAACATCACCGTCCTCTACTCCAAGAGGCTGCCCAAGACCTTCCGCAAGTACGCCGCGAAGATTTCCGTGGACACTTCTTCCATCCAGTACGAGAACGACGACATCATGCGCCCTGTCTGGGGTGACGACTACTCCATCTGCTGCTGCGTTTCCGCTACGCAGACCGGAAAGGAGCTCCAGTTCTTCGGAGCACGCGCCAACCTGGCAAAGGCCCTCCTCTACGCGATCAACGGCGGAAAGGACGAGGAAGCAGGACTTACCCCCGGCGTTCAGGTCGGACCGGAGCTTGCCCCGATTACTTCCGAGTACCTGGATTACAACGAGGTCATGCACAAGTACGATGTCATGCTGGACTGGCTCGCCGGTCTGTACGTGAACACGCTCAACGCGATCCACTACATGCACGACAAGTACTACTACGAGGCAGCCGAGCTTGCCTTGATCGACACGAACGTGCGCCGCACCTTCGCGACGGGTATTGCAGGATTCAGCCACGTGGTTGACTCCCTGTCCGCCATCAAGTACGCCAAGGTCAAGGTCCTGCGCCGCGACATCCAGATTCACGACAAGAAGGACAAGACCAAGGTCATCGGAACCGCTCCGAACATGGCCTACGACTTCCAGATTGAGGGCGACTTCCCGCGCTACGGTCAGGATGACGACCGCGCCGACGAGATCGCAAAGTGGCTGCTCAAAACCTTCATCGGCAAGATCAAGAAGCACCACACCTACCGCAACGCGGAGCCGACGACGTCTATCCTGACGATCACTTCAAACGTGGTCTACGGAAAGGCGACCGGTGCCCTGCCGAACGGACGCAAGGCCCACGAGCCCTTCTCACCGGGAGCCAACCCCTCATACGGTGCGGAGACCAAGGGCCTCGTGAAGTCCCTCAACTCCGTCGCCAAGGTTCCCTACGAGTACTCGCTCGACGGAATCTCCAACACGCAGACGATCAACCCCGGCGCTCTCGGCCACAATGAGGACGAGCAGACCGAGAACCTGGTCAACGTCATGGACGGCTACTTCGAGCGCGGTGCCCACCACTTGAACGTCAACGTCTTTGGCGTTGAGAAGCTCAAGGACTGCCAGGCACACCCCGAGAAGCCCGAGTATGCGAACTTCACGGTCCGCGTTTCCGGCTACGCTGTCCGCTTCATCAACCTGACCAAGGAGCAGCAGGACGACGTTATCGCCCGCACCTGTCACGCAGCCCTGTAGGGCTGTTGTACACGCTGTGCACGCAAATCTGTAGATTCATTATGTGCCTGCCCCACGGGACAGGCGCATGCGAACCTGTAGTTTAGGCTGAGTGAGTTCGGGCTGCGAACGTGGCCCGATTCAAACGAGAAAGCCCCCGGTGACGAAAGTCGCCGGGGGCTTTTTGTTGCAGCAGGGAAACGGGGGAGCTGGCAGCGGATGCAGGCGGCCGGTCAGCCCGCGACGAGGATCACGCCGACGAGGATGACCGCGCTGCCGATGATTTTCCGCCGGGTCAGCCGTTCACGGAAAAACACCCGGCCCGTTATTATCGCACAGATGAAAGAAAGGGATTCGGTGAGGGCCGACGCAACCGCCAGCTTGACGTGGCTCAGGGCATACAGGTTGATTACCGTCGCACAGAAGAAGAGGACGTAGCCTGAAAGCACGATAGGATTCAAATATTCAAAGATTATGGACTTATGCGGCCGTGCAGCGGACTTCTTCATCAGCAGCTGGGCTACGGCAGAAAGCAGGACCGCAAGGACTATGACCAGGTAGTACTTAATCATCACCCTTTCCCCACGACACGATCACGATGCCGGTGACGATGAAGGCAACGCCTATCAGAAAGCGCAGGGACACTGCCTCGCAAAATATGAGCAGGCCAAAAAGCGTGCTCCACAAAAGGCACACCGGCTTGTTGGCCATAGCGACCGACAGCGGGAAGCGCTTCAGGACCTGCTGCCATAAAATTGAATAGCCGCCAAAAAGGACGATTCCCGTAAAAAAGAACAGGAAGGCTTTGATGTTCATGCCACCGCAGAGGGTTGCCTTTTTCATAAATATGGAGGCCACCGAGTATTCCAGGAAGGTAAGGTGCAGGAGGATAAATCTGTTCACAGGACAATGCCCGCCTTGTTACACATTGCACGAGTATAGCAGACACGGCAGTCTTTATCAAGGAGGGAGGAAATGCGTGCCTTTTCGTTTGAGGCCGCTTTGCCAGGCCACGGTCAGGAAGAAAGCCAGCTTGGGAAAAGCTGGGCTGGCCAAAAAGAAATGGCCTTGAAGTTCACACCCCAAGGCCATACTGCCCTTTCGGGCAAATCGGAGAGAGTTTATCAGCTTATTTACAAGCTGGATGTATTATAGGTAATTTCCCCTAGCCTGTCAAGCTCAGGCGTTTTTCCAGGCATCAATAAATTCAATCATGAACTGCTGCACGTCCGAAAACCATTTGCGCTGGAAATCGCAGGCGGTACGGCCAATGTAGCGGAAGTGCCAGCTTTCCCAACGGAATCCCGTCACATCCTCGTAGCCCTGGGGGAAGGAAAGCGACCAGCCGAACTCCTCGGAGTGGGCGTACACCCACTGCCCCATCTTGGTATCGGCAAAGTCGTCGCTTATGGAACCGAAGTCTACGGCCACGCCCAGCTGGTGCTGGCTGGTTCCGGCCCGGGCAGACTCCCGTTCGGCTTCCTCCAGTCCGTCAACATCGACCCAATGCTGGAAAAGCCAGGTCTGGTATTCGTACGACCGGTATGTGGAACTGACGAGCAGGCGAACCCCGTCATCAAGGGCCGCACGGGACATCCGGCGGAGCGCCTCGTATGCCTCAGGCCGGAGCGACAGGTTGTTTTTGTTTATGTCAAAAAGATTGTTCTTCTCCAGGAGGACAAGGTCCTTGGGCACGTAGTCCGCACCAACGTTGTGCTTCTTGTCTATCAAATAGAAAAGCGAGAGATCGTCCGAACGGAAGCCCTTCTCCTCTTCAAGCACCTGCGCCAGGTCCGTAAGGAATTCGGCCCGGTTCGAAGCATTCACGGGCATGGCCTCCCGCGCCCGTGGCGACAGGCCGGCCCACACCGCATCCAGTTTGGCAAGCTCTTCCCTGCTCGGATGGGGCAGGGTCTTTTCTGCCCTGGCAAGGACTGCAGTACCCGCTGCCCCAGAACCCACCGTACCCAGGGACGACTGCGTCCCTGCCGTGCTTGCGGTCCCGACACCCGCCTCTTCCTGCGGAAGCTGCACCTGCCCGCCCTGGCCTTCAAGCAGCATACCGGCAGACGAGGGCGAACCGCCTTTAGAACACGACAGGCACAACAAAAGTGCCTGAACAGAAAGAATAATGAAAAGATTATGAATCAGAAACTTCTGTGATCGCATGTATGACATGAAAGCTACTCCAAAAACCCGTCCTGGTCAACGCCTCGTGGGCAGAATCCGACGGATTCATTATAAAAAGCTTCGTACCGTTTTCATCGCCATCGTTTATCGTCGCCAGAACCGATCCGACGCCAGATCCGTCCATGGAGGATACCTGGGCCATGTCCAGAACGACGTTCGTTTCCAGGATATACTGGTACATCTTCTCCTGCAGGTCGGAAAGGGTGTATGCCGTTATGTCTCCAGTCAGCTCCAACAGCTTGTAGTTGGGGCCAACCTTCTCGTTTATAGCCAGTTGGTTCATTAAGCCTGACCTCCTTCGGGAACAAGGTACTTCATCATAAAGATCGTAACGTCTTCATCAAGCTCCGCCGAAGCAAAACGCGACAGGGCATCGTACATGAACTGGGTCACGCGGTCCGATGGATAGGTTTTGTTGTCCAGAAGCTCATTTTGAATCCTGGCCTTGCCAAATTGTTCCCCACGGAGGGACTTCGTCTTTACAAGACCGTCGGTACAGGCAAACACGATGTCGCCCGGTGCGAGGCGGACCTTCTTCACCTTGATGATGCCGGCCATATCCTTGGCGAATCCCAGTATGTGGCCGTCTCCCTGGATCTCAATGATGTTGTTGTATGCACGCGTGTACAGAAGCAGGGCAGGCGTACCGCAGTTTATGTAGTAGAGCGTGTCCGTACTGAAGTCCATCAGGGCAAATATGCCGGAGAAAATGGTACCTTTGGGAAGGCTTTCCCGGATGAAGGAATTGACCTTGGCAACCAACATCTTGAAATCCGCAGTCTCCGACAGGAAGGTGCGGATGATCGACTTCAAGATGACCATGTTCATGGAGGCCGCTATACCCTTTCCACTCAGGGATCCAATGATGTATATGAAGCGGTTGTCCGTAAGGCGGATTATGTCCACGAACTCTCCACCGATGTTGTGCGCAGGGTGCATCAGGTAGCCAACGTCCACCTTGGGCGTGTCCACACGGTCCATGTTCTCCTGGATAGAGGTGATTATCTGACCGGCCATCTTTATCTCGCGGTTGACCGTTCCAACAACAGACTCGTTCATGATGTTCTTCATGTAGTAGCCCATCACGAAGAAATTTGAATAGAGGTTGTTGAACACCCGGTAGTCATAGTCGTTGTAGATGTTGTTGCTGCCCTTCTTTCCCAAGGTGATGACTCCCGTCACGTGGCGGCCCTCGCTGAGCAGGATAAAGGCATCGCTTTCAAGTTCGTCCAAGAAGGAAATAACCGCCCCCCGCACGCTGGCAAGGCTGAAGTCCCTGGAAGAAATGCTTTCCCTAAAGACGATGTGGCGGTTCAGGTTGAAGAGCTTGTCGAACATCTCGACGTTCATCTCTATGTTCCGGCCCAAAGTCTTTTCCTCGTCAGGCTCGGAGGAGTCGTAGACGAACTGCAGGTAGCCGTCCCCGGAATCAACGAGTATCTTCAGGGAAGAGGAATCAACATAGGTATGGAAGCAGTCGAAGAACTTCTGCGTTATTTCCTTTGGATCGTCATCAAAGTTTATGGAGGACAGCTCCTTGGCAAATTCCTCCTCGTAGCGGCTGTCGCGCATCCAGCCCTTCTTCGTGATGAACTGCCCCGCAAGGTGCCAGACGGCAAGCAGGACGACGGTCTCAACGATAAAGAGGGCAAAGAACAGGAAGGAAATCTTGCCATACAGCGGCCAGGTAATCGTGAAGAAGAGGCCCAACAGCAGGGAGGGGAAAAGGTACTTCACGATGAATTTCAAGGATGTCCTGAGGATCATCTTCCTGTCCCACAGCTCGTTCACCTTTTCGGCATACATGAATGCGACTGTTTCCGGGATAAAGCTGACGAAGACAAGCGTCCGCAGCATGGGCTGGTATATGGAAGAATACCTGATGAAGAGGAAAATGACCATCGAAGAAAGGATTCCAACGATGTTCAGCAGGAACTTCTGCCTGGTCAAGGATGATTTGGAATTTTCGGCCTTGACCAGAACCATGACGCAGGCAATCAGGGGCGCAAAGAAGATGAAGATGTCGCAGTAGAAGTTGAACCAGGTCAGCTTCAGCGACCGCCCCAGGGGGCCGGAGAACATATAGCCGGAGGCCAGCTGGAAGCTGCCGTCGGACGTAATCGAAATGTTCGTCAGTCCGCTCTTGATGAAGAACAGGATTATGAAGGCAACGGCATTCAAGGTCCACTGCACGATGTAGCCAACCTTTGTCCTCTCATAATTGGGGAACGTCACGGCAAAGACCGTGTTGTTCACGCAGAACCAGGCCATGAGCATGTAAGTCAGCTTCCCGACGGTAAAGGCAAGCTTCTGGGGCGCAAAGAGGCAGAAGCCTATCGTAATCGCCATCATGATGAAGAGGGAGGCAAGGAAAAGGACCGTATTGACCAAGGGGTTCCCTTCCTTGGAGTTTGAAGACTTGGAATCTATCGCAAACGAAAAGAGGATAAGGGAAACGGCAACAATGCCATTAAGAATCAGAAACACCATATTTTACTCCACCACCTTTGCTACCATCATAGTCACGTCGTCATGAAGCTTCTTGTTCCCGTTGTAGCTCATGACAAGGTTCACCACATCGTCCACGAACTCCTTGGGATGCTTGGCCGCACTCTTGGTTATCGTGTCGTGGTACAGCTCCGTGTCGCCAAGCTCCACACCCTGGTCGTCCATGACTTCGGAAACGCCGTCGGAGGACATGAAGATGACGTCGCCACGGAAGAGCTTCGCCTCGTCGGGCTCCACATCGGGAACGTCGATGATTCCAACGACGGAGCAGTTGGACGTGAGGGGCTTTATGCGGTAGCCCGCCGGAGACTTGGTAATGATCAGCGGGTCGGACATGGACGCATTTATGTAGCGGATGGTCATCTTGGACGTGTCCACGATACCGATGAACAGGACCGTGTACTTGTCCTGCAGGTGCATGCCCTTGATGGCCTTGTCCACGGCCTTTATCATGCCGGGCAGGTCGTCCTTGTCCTCAAGGATCTTGACCGTGTTCATCACCAAACCCATGACCAGGGCCGCCGCAAGACCTTTTCCAGACACGTCGCCAAGCATGAGCAGGGTCTTGGACTTCGAAATGGGCAGGACCGAATAGTAGTCGCCGGAAACGTTGATCAAGGGACGGAAGTAGGCCGCAAGCTCCAGGTGGTCGATCTTGGGCATGGAATGGGGAAGGAAGGACCGCTGGGTCGTGGCCAGCTGCTGCCACTCCTGGGACAGGGATGCAATTTCCGACAGGTCGCTTATGGTCGAAGTCCTCTTGCGGAAGTTGCAATACTCGTCAAAAAGCTCGCTGAAGATTTCCTGGTCAAACAGCTGCGTATACTGGCAGAACACGTACAGGTGCAGGCCCCTGCAGACCATGAAGAAACCGCGCGACTTCTTGTAGTCCATGACCACGCCATAATTCTGGCCCATCAGGTAAAAGCCGTCCTTCCACTGCTCGTCGTAGCTCATCTCCAAGGTTTCTATCGTCGTCTTGGAAGACGAGAGCCTGTCGGGGCTGTTGTACAGGACGTACTTCTTGGTCCTGTTCAGGAAGATGACCGAACAGTCGCCCTTCACCTCCAGCACGTCCCCGATTATGTTGTAGAAGTCGTCATAGGAATAGCAGAACTTGAGCCTGTCCATGAACTCTTCCAAGAGTCCCGTCTTGGTCTTGAACAGGCTGTCGTGCCGCACCTTGGACAGGACCCGCGAATGGAGCCGGTACAGGACCAGCAGCGCGGATATGATCAAGGCAGAAACCGTAATCCAGGTAAACTTCGGGGAATAGTTCTGCATGCCGCCAGACATTGGGATGATGCTCAGCGCAAGGAAAAGGATAACAGCCACCACAAGCACAGCGGACAAGACATCGGCGACACGTTTTTTAGTTTTAAACATACAACCCCCAGCAGCGTGGCTTATACATAATTCTATGGAATTATCGGCAAAAGCAAGGCCCGGCTTTAACGCCGGGCCTGTGCCGTCAGACATGAGGAAGGCCCTTAAAAGCGGACCTGTGCAGCAAGACGCAAGGCGGGATTAAATCACCGTACCGGCGGGAATCACGTCAAACTTGCGGATGATGATGATGCCGTCCGCACTGTAGAACATGCCGTGGTCTCCGTCCTCGTACTTCTTGCCCGAAACGTTGATGCAGCAGTTGTCCCCGATGCGGGAGTTCTTGTCGATAATCGCCTTGTTTATCTTGCAGTTCTTTCCGATTCCCATGTTGGGAATTCCCTTGGCCTTGTTTTCCTTGATGCGGTCCTCGTCCTCATAGAAGTCGGCTCCCATCATGATGACGCCGTCCAAGTCACAGCCCTCGTTGATGATCGAACGCACACCGATGACCGACCGCTGGATGCGGCTGTTCGTAATGACGCAGCCCTCGCTGGCCAGCGTCGCGGTCATGTCCGCATGGTTGATCTTGCTCGGAGGCAGGTTGCGCATGTGGGTGTAGATGGGCTTCTCCTCCTCGTAGAAGTTGAAGTGCGGAACCGGGTTCGTAAGGTCCAGCGTCGCCTCGTAGAAGGAGCGGATCGTTCCGATGTCCTCCCAGTAGCCGTTGAACACGTAGCTGGAAACCTTCTTGTTCTTTATGGCCTGGGGGATGATTTCCTTTCCGAAGTCGTTGTACTTGTTGTCCAGCATCTCGTCCATCGCCTTCGCGTTGAAGATGTAGATGCCCATCGAAGCCAGGTACTCAAGATCATCCGGCAGGCCCGCCCTGGACTCCTGGGGAATCTTCCAGTCGTCTATGTTCAGGTCCTTGGCGGGCTTTTCCATGAAGCTCGTGATGCGGTTCGAATCGTCAACCTTCATGATGCCGAAGCCGGACGCGTCGGACCGGTTGACGGCCTTTGCGGCAATCGTGATGTCCGCACCGGAGGCAATATGCGCGTTCATGAACTTCTTCAGGTCCATCCGATACAGCTGGTCGCCCGACAGGATGATGTAGTGGGTCGGGTTCTGGACGCGGAAGTGGGCGACGTTCTTGCGGACGGCGTCGGCAGTTCCCTCGTACCAGCCGGAATGCTCCAGGGTCTGCTCGGCCGCCAGGATCTCGACGAAGCCGCGGCTGAAGCGGTCGAAGTTGTATGAATTGATGATGTGCAGGTGCAGGGAGGCCGAGTTGAACTGGGTCAACAGGTAAATCTTCTTGTAGCCTGAATTTATGCAGTTTGAAATCGGTATGTCAACAATCCGGTATTTGCCGCCGAAAGGAACCGCCGGCTTGGACCGCTCCTTGGTGAGCGGGTACAGGCGGGTTCCCTTTCCTCCGCCCAGAATTATAGCAAGAACCCTCGGTTCCTCAGGACATTCCACTTGACGTGCCATACGGTATCTTCCTCCGAAACAAATTAAGTTAACTTAAATAACAAATCGCTTTATATCCTTAATTATAAGCCCACTCGTCCTAAAATGCAATCACAAAATTTTTCCGTACGATGCCTATTTCCGAAGGCACCGGGGAGAATCCGCCGGGACTGCCCAAATGCTTTGAACAAACCCCGCCTTTCGTGTATAATCCCCCTATGCCGACCTACAGAATTACCGCAGAACAGATGGTTACGGGAGGAGACTGCATCTCCTCGATCGACGGAAAGAAGGTATTCGTACCCCTCGCCATTCCCGGCGAGGAGCTGGAGATAGAGATAACCAAGGAATTCCGGGACTACAGCCAGGGCCGCATCGTGTCCGTCCTGACCCCCTCCCCCCACCGGGTACAGCCCTTCTGTCCCCGCTACGGCCGTTGCGGTGGCTGCAACATGATGCACATAGACGGTGCCCGCCAGCAGGAACTGCGCACGTCCATCCTGCGCGAAGCCTTCCAGCGAGAGGGACTGGAAGTGCCGGAGATAGAAGTCGTTGCGGGTGCTGACCGGGGCTACCGGGCACGGTTCCAGCTGCACGACGGCGGTCTGATGGAGCGCGGGTCAAACACCATCATCCGGCTGGACGGCTGCGCCTGCGCCACGCCCGAAGTGAACCGGTACCTGAGCGAGATTCCCCCCGCGGACCGGCCCAAGGGCCGGGTCCACCTCTTCGGCAGTTCCGCCATCACGTCCATTCCCGCCGACTACGACAAGATCGTCATCGCCCACGAGGTGGAGCGGCAGAAGAAAAAGGAAGAGAAAGTTCTGAAGGGGCAGCCCCGCAGGACCATAAACGGCAGGCCCATGAAGAAGCAGAAGAAGATAAAGCCCCGGTTCGAAGGCACGACCTTCGATCCCGCCAACCGATGCACGATCGACCTTTTGGGCAAGGAGATAAGCTTCGACGTGCAGGGCTTCTTCCAGTCCAACCTGGAGCTGCTGGGAAAGGCAATTCCCCTGATAACCGGAGGGCTTTCCGGTGGCAATGCGCTGGACATCTATGCCGGGGTGGGAACCTTCTCCGTATTCCTTGCGGACACATTCAGCAAGGTCTGCCTGGTGGAACACAACCGGGACGCGCTCGCCTGGGCAGAAGCAAACCTTGCGGGGACGGCGCACGAAAGCTACGGGGTCAGCGCGGACAGCTGGATCAAGAACCATGCAGCCCAGTTCACCGCACTGAACGGCCCCTTCGATGCGGTTGTCGTGGACCCGCCCCGGAGCGGCATGGAAAAGACCGTCAGCTCCTGGCTCGCGGCATCCGACATCCCCAGCATACGGAGCCTGTCCTGCGACGCGGCCACCCATGCACGGGACATCGCGCAGCTCGTGAAGGGCGGCTACCGCCTGGACCGCCTCTTCCTGCTGGATTTCTATCCCCAGACCTGTCACATCGAAAGCCTTGCGTGGTTAACTAAGGTGAAATGAAAACAAAACTGCCCCTGCTCGTACTGACGATACAACTCTGCACCGCCCTTTCCCTCGTGGCGGCCCCGGCAAAGGCTGCTGCGCCCACCAAAGGGTCCTCCAGCCAAGTCAAGGAGGCCGCTCCCGCCACAGACAAGGCGGAGCCCCCCTCCTACCCCATCCTGGACCTGTCCACGACGAAACCCAACAAGGTCACGGTGCTGGGAGGAGCCGCACTCACCGATGCGGTACGGAACGCTTCCGGCTATATGGTCGCCATAGAGGGGAAAATCCTCTATGCGTTCGACGGCGAGGGCAACGCGGTCTGGACCCACGGGCTTTCAAGCAAGCCCGACAGCCTTTCTTCCGGGCTGGGAGGGCTCCTGTATGCGGTCAGCCGCAAGACGACACTGTGCATGATAAGCCCCGGCGGCAAGGAGTTGTGGAAAGTCCGCACCGGATTCAATATGGAAGGGAATCCAGTACCCGGCAGGGACGGCAGGGTATTCGTCAGGGGAAGCGGCAAGGTCGCCTGCTACGGACTCAAGGGAACCCGCAGGTGGCTTGTAGACGTGGAAGGACAGGACAGCGCGATCCCCCTGCTGGAAATGAACGACGGCAGGCTGCTGGTGTTCCTGACCAAAACGGATAACGGGAAAAGCTGTGCGCTGACGCTCTCTCCCTTCGGACAGCTCATGGAGGAATTGACCTTTTCAGGACTGGTAAAAGAAGCCGCCTCCTGCGGGAACGGAATTCTGCTGTCCTTTTCAGACGGCGGCATAGGCCTGTGCAGCGTGCAGGGGGGGAAGTCCATCTCCAGCTGGATACGGCCGGCGTCCGAAACACATTTCAGCTCGTCGGCAGCCATAGTGCCCGACGTCTTTTCCTCCTGGACGGCGGCCTTTCTCTCCGGTTCCCCCGCCCGCCTGCTCTACGTGAACACGCAGACGGGCAAGATAGAGGCAGAGGCAAAAACGGGTCTCAACGAGGCCTCTCTCCGCTACAGGGCGGCCACGGCACAGGGGCTGGCCCTGGCCGACGGCGGGACGGCGGAATGCTACTCCAGCGAGGCCCTCCCTGTCTGGAAAGCCAACTACAGCAACTCCTCCACCTGGACCTCCATGTTCATCTCTGACGAAGGCTTCATAAGCTTCATGGGAAAGGACTGGGTGATATCGTCATACCGGGTCAAGCAAAGCCTTTCCGCCGGCCAGGAGCCGACGTTCAAGGAAAAGACTGCGGCACAATACTACGCCTTCTACGCCGAAAACCAGCTGGGCTCCTCGGATGTCTACGGCATGGCGGTCAGCAACGAACTGGCACTGGGAATGCTGGAAGATTGGGAAAAGGGAGACTATGGAGAACGGGAGCAGGGATACCTTTCGCTGCTGGCACATGAAATATCCGCCATCAACATGGCCTACGGCACGTCAAACTCCGCCCGGTCGACGAGAGGCGCGTCATACTACCTGACCAACCCGGCCTACTGCCAGCAGCTGCTTTCGCTTGCGGCCTCAAGCCAGCTGGCGACGTTCGCACCGGACATAGCCCGCCTCCTGGTACTGACCTGCGGCTCACCGCTCACCCTCTCATTGGTAAAGGCGACGGGCAAGACGGCCTTTGATGCGGACGGAAGCATGATGGACGCACTCCTCTATGCGGCACGGCACACCGGCAGCTCCGGAAGCGACGGAACGCTGATGGCCATCTGCGACGCAACCTACGAAATATGCCGCTTCATGGGAAGGCCGGCCTTCATCAAGAAGGGAAACGCCATCTTGAGCTACCTGCTGTACCCCCAGTTCTCACAAAGGATACACGACTACGCGAAAAGGACCTTGGACAGGCTTATAGACGAAAAGCTTTAGGGAAGCAGCTGCTTCAGGGCGTCGTCCACCTTCTTGTACTCGGTAACGACGGCGGGCAACAGGGTTTTGCCCTTCTCCACGTCGGGAGCATCGCCGCGCAGGGCCTCGGTCAATTCGGAAGCCACATTGCCCAAGCTGTCCAAGCCCATGTTCAAGGCAAGTCCCTTGAGGGTGTGGGCAGCCACGAAGGCGGCCTTGCCGTCCCCGGCATCCATTGCGGCCACGAGGTCGGCATAATTGTGGTCCGCCTTGAATTTGCCCAGCAGCTTGGTGATGAAGGCATCGTCCATCAGGCGTGACAGCGCCGCATTGTAATCGGAACCTATCGCATCATAAAATTCTTTTACAGTCATAACATCCCCTTTTTCTATTTCAAAACTACATCAAAAAACCGAAGTCTTTCAAGAGGCCCTGCCGTTTTCCATTAGGGCTGGCATCCACAGGAGCACCACTATCGCAGCAGGGCGGCCTTCCGTATTTTCTCATAGACGGACTGGCCGCACAGGGTCCGCACTATCTCCAATGAAAATTCCTCGGCAGCTCCCGGTCCCCGCCCCGTGATGACGTTGCCGTCATGGACGAAGGGCCTGTCGGACCGGTAGCCCGAAGCAAAGGCCGCGGCATTTCCCTCCATGCCGGGATAGCAGGTCCACTCCTTTCCTTCCAGAGCGGAGGTCTTGGACAGGACCAGCGCAGGAGAAGCGCAGATGGCGCAGACCAGCTTTCCCGCCTTGTACATTTCCTCCAGAAGGGCAACGGCACTCTTGGATGCGGCTATGTTGGACGCACCCGGCATGCCGCCGGGAACCACCACTGCATCCGGCAGGCCGGCCGAAGAGGCAGAAAGATATGATTCAAGCGTGATGTCCGCATTCACGCTGACCTTGCGGGACATGGTGACCGTCCGGGAGGAAGTTCCCACGGAAACAACGCTCACGGAAACATCGGCCCGCCGCAGGTAGTCAATCGGAGAAAGGGCCTCGACCTCCTCCGTTCCGTCCGCTATGAATACCAAGGCGCTCTTCATGCAACCCTCCTAAACTCAAGGTTCTTATTCATTTTAACAGATTTTCAATTGAATTTCTACAGGAAAAGGGGTAATATAGAATTATGAAACAAGTCCTCTTAATAGGCGAGTCCTACAGTTTCTATGAATACCTTTCGGAAGGGCTGAACCAGCAGCAGGTCAAGCTGGAGCACTGTCCCAACTCAAGGAGTGCCTACACGACGCTTATCCAGCTCCTTCCCGACCTCATCATCATAGACATCGGGGATCTGAACGAGGACGTCCTGCTCTTCTTGGAAAAGAAGGCACAGGACCCCAACGCGAAGGGGACCCCCATCATCGCCATTGGGAACATAAGCGACAGGAAGAAGATTGCCACGCTCGTCAGCTTCAGGGTGCATAAATATTTCAGGAAGCCCCTCAAGTACGACCTCTTCTTCAAGGAAATAGGCTCGGTCCTCGGCATGAACTTTACGGCCGACCAGACGGACTGCCTGCTGGAGATGCACGTCACGGACAATATCTTCTTCATAGAACTGGCGAACGGGCTGAACCGGGACAAGATTTCGATGCTCCGCTACCGCCTGGACGAATGCAAGAACAAGCTCAAGATGACGGCCCCCAAGCTGGTGCTGATGCTTTCCAACCTGAAGCTCTGCTTCCTGGACATGACCAACATAAGCCTGCTTTTGGATACGATACTGGCGGACAGGATCATAAAGAAGGCGAGCATAAAGATTTTGACGAACGACTCCTTCTTCAAGGACTTCGTGAACGGACACGAGGAGTACAAGGGCATAGAGATTTCAAACGACATAAACGAGGTCTTGAATCCCCTGCTTGAAATTTTCGCTATCTCCGAAAGCAAGGATCCCCTCCTGCACCGCATCCTCATTCCGAACAAGGAAATCCCGGAAAATTCCATAGACATGCGCTTTTCAACGGACTATGACGGGACAGCCATGACCAGCTGGGACAGCGGCGACATCCTCCGGGTCGCGATAATCGACGACGATCCGGTCTCGCAGAAGATACTCGTGGGAACATTCGACAGGATAAAGGCGAAAATCACAATCTACAGCGACGGCGTGACCTTCCTGAACGACCTTGAAGGCAAGGTGTTCGACATAGTCATACTGGACATCTTCATCCCCAACATGAACGGACTGGACGTCCTCAGGAACCTCCAGCGGCAGCGGTACAGTTCTCCCGTCATGGTCTATTCGCAGGCAACTGAGAAGCAGTACGTGACCGATGCGCTTTCACTGGGGGCGACGAGCTTCATATTGAAGCCTCAGAAGCCGGAAGTCATAATCCAGACCGCGCTGGCAGCCTTGAGCGACACCAGCAACAGTTTTTAAATGGGCGATGACTCCATAGAGGCAAGCAGCCGTTTCCTGGCCAGCACCCTGCACGAAGTCCGGACTCCCATCCAGACGATCATCAGCACCACGGAACTGCTTGACGACACGGCGCTGGACAAGGAGCAGACGGAATACGTCCGCCAGATTGAATTCAGTGCAAACGTACTCCTCCAGCTGGCAAACGACGTCCTGGACTTCACGAAGATACGCTCCAAAGAATTCAAGCTGGAAAGCATTCCCTTCGACATAACGGAACTGACGGAGCATGTCGTTGACCTCATAAGCATAGACGCATTCAGCAAGGGCCTGGAGGTCATAACCGACATCGACTATTCCATGCAGCGCAACATCATGGGCGACCCCACCCGCGTCCAGCAGATCCTGCTGAACCTGGTGAAGAACGCCGTAAAGTTCACGGCAAAAGGCTACATATACGTAAAGCTTTCCATCCAGAACAACAACCTCTTCTTCCAGGTGGTAGACAGCGGAATCGGCGTCTCCACGAAAAACCAGAAGCTCATCTTCAAAGACTTCTTCCAAGAGGATGCGAGCATAACCCGCAAGTACGGGGGAACGGGGCTGGGACTCACCATAAGCAAGAACCTGGTGGAAGTCATGGGAGGAAAGATAGGCATACGGAGCAACCCGTCGGGCGGGTCCAACTTCTGGTTCTCCCTGCCCCTGGTCAAGGCGGACTTCGACCTTGAAAAGACCGTTCCCGACTTCATCCCCAAGGACGCCAGGATCCTCATAGCCGACCCCAACCGCATGGCCGCGTCGTCGTTCGTAAAGAAACTTCGCTCCCTGGGCATCATGAACATAGACACGGCGGAAAACGGCCAGGAGGTTCTGAACAAGCTGACCAACAGCTCGGAAGCAAAGCATCCGTTCGACATGGCCTTCATCAACATGCTCATGCCCCGCATAGACGGCTGGAGCATCGCCAGCACCATACGGAAGTCCACCGCCATCACCCCCCTCCGCCTCTACCTGACGGTTGCGGAAGGACAGATGGGCAAGGACGCGAAGATGAAGATGCTGGACCTCTTTGACGGCTACATCTACAAGCCCATAAAGCGGGAACGGCTGCTCGCGATATTCAACCGTACCGAGTACACGGCGGGCGAAATAGAAAGGAACGAAAGGAAGAAGGCCGCCAGGGCCACGGAGGCAGTGATTGCAAAGGGCCTTTCCATCCTCGTGGCGGAAGACCATCCCGTCAACCGCAAGCTGCTCCACACCTTCCTTGAAAAATACGGGGCCAACGTCTTCCTGGCCGAAAATGGCCAGCAGGCGGTGGAGCGCATTGCCTCCAACCCGCAGATCGACATAATCTTCATGGACATATTCATGCCCGTGAAAAGCGGCATCGACGCGACAAAGGAAATCCGCAGCGGCGGCTACAAGGGCATCATAATCGCCTGCACGGCAAACGACGATCCCGACGACATAAAGGAATACACCACGATGGGCATAAACGACATACTGATAAAGCCCTACAAGCGCGATTCCGTCAAGCAGATGCTGGAAAAATGGAACACGGTCCTTCTCATTCCTGAGGCGAAGGATATAGTCAGCCTGGCCGAAATGAACAACGTGGCCTCGGAAATATGGGACATCGCCGACTTCATGAACACGGCCGGCGGAGACCCGGAGCTGGCCCTTTCCATCATGCAGGAATACGAGGACCAGTCGCAGAAGCTGCTGGAAAAGCTCAAGAAGGAGCTTGCCGAACCGGAAAAGAACTTCAGCCAGCTCAGGTTCGACTCCCACACGCTAAAGGGAAGCAGTGCGGCAGTAAGCGCATACAAGCTTCGCGACACGGCAAAGGACATGGAGCGGGCCGCGATGGCAAAGGACCTCAAGACATTCGACGACCGCAGGACGGCCTTCGCGCTGGACTTC
Organism: Treponema sp.; assembly: GCA_024690865.1. Classification (GTDB taxonomy): domain Bacteria; phylum Spirochaetota; class Spirochaetia; order Treponematales; family Treponemataceae; genus Treponema_D. The sequence continues at coordinate 18,589 of JAILON010000070.1, forward strand.
ATCAAGCTCAAATCCCTCATAAAGAATTGGAAAAGCTCATTATGATAAAGACAAACTACCATACGCATTCGACCTTCTGCGACGGAAAAGAAAGCGCGGAAGCAATGGCCCGTGCGGCATACGAAAAAGGCTTTGAAATACTGGGCTTCAGCTCCCATGCCATGTTCCCCTTCAGCGACTCATGGCACATCCACATCACCCCCGGCGGATACGAGGCATACGTGGGCGAGATAAAGCGCCTGAAGGAAGAATACCGGGGCCGTCTTACGATACTGACGGGCTTCGAGGCGGACTACATTCCGGGGCTCACCAAGCCCGACAGTGACGACGGGGAATGCTACGCCCGATTCACCCCCGACTTCCTCATCGGCTCGGTACATTTCGTGCTGGGCGATGGAGGCTACTATGAGGCGGACGGCCCCGCAAAAGAAACTCGGGAACGCATACAGAAATACTTTGGCGGAGACGTGCGAAAGGCAGTCGCATCCTACTTCGAGGCCGAACGGCAGATGCTCAGGACGAGTCACTTTACGATTCTGGGCCACCCCGACGTAATCCGCAAGCAGAACAGAAGCAGCGGCGGAACAGGCCCCCTTTTCAACGAGGAGGAAGGCTGGTACATGGAGGAGCTGGAAAAAACGGCGGAAGCCATCGCCGCATCCGGCGTCATCGTGGAAATAAACACGGGCGGCATGGCGCGGGGCTACATGGACAGCCCCTTTCCTTCCCCCGCATTCCTGCGCCTGCTGCACGACAGGAAGGTTCCCGTCACGATAAACTCCGACGCGCACCGGAGCGAGCACCTCGACTTCGCCTTTGACCAGGCGGTACAACTGGCGGTAGAGGCAGGCTACACCGAGCTCGCCTACCTGGACGGCGACGGGGTGAAGTTCCAAGAAATCAGCCGCAGTTGAAGCGCCGCAGGAAGGACTTGGTGCGCTCCTCGCGGGGACTGTTTATCACCTCGTCGGGCCGCCCCTGCTCCACGATGACGCCTCCGTCCATGAAGATTATGGAATCGCTCGTGTCGCGGGCAAAGGCCATCTCATGGGTAACGACGACCATCGTCATCTTCTCCTGCGCCAGTTCCCTGATGACCGCAAGGATTTCGCCCGTCAGCTCCGGATCCAGCGCGCTGGTCGGCTCATCGAACAGCAGGACCTCCGGCCGCATCGCAAGGGCACGGGCAATGCTGACCCGCTGCTGCTGGCCACCCGAAAGCTGGCAGGGATAGGCGGAAGCCTTGCCTTCCAGCCCCATCTTCTTCAACAGCTCCATGGCAACGGACTCCGCCTCGTCCCGCCCCCGGCCCAGCACGACGCGCTGGGCCTCCGTTATGTTGCGCAGCACTGAAAAATGTGGGAAGAGGTTGAAATTCTGGAATACCAACCCGAGGCGGAGGGCAATCGCCCTGAGCCGCTCCTTGGAAGCGTACACGCCGTTGCGAACCATATCCTCGCCCGAAACGCAGATGATGCCCCCGTCCACCTTCTCCAGCTGGCAGATGCAGCGCAGGAGGGTAGACTTGCCGGAACCGGACGGCCCTATTATCCCCAGCACCTCCCCCTTACGGACGGAAAAAGAGATGTCGCACAGCACATCCAGCGTCTGGAAGCTTTTTTTTACATGGGAAAGGGTTATGACCGAATCATCAGCTGTAGTAGCCAAGGCGGGCCTCCGCAAAATCAAAAAACTTGGACACCCCCCAGTTCATCATAAAATAGAAGACTCCTGCTATGAAGAGGGGCATGACGGAAACAAGGCGGCCGCTCTGGGTCTGGGCGACATGGAACAGCTCGCCAACCCCCAGGACCTGCACCAAGGCGGTATCCTTGACAAGGGTAATCACCTCGTTGCCCATTGCGGGGAGGATCTTCTTGACGACCTGGGGAAGGATGACGCGGACGAAAGTCTGGACCTTCGTAAAGCCCAGTACCTTGGCGGCTTCGTACTGGCCCCTCGCTATGGACTGTATACCGCCGCGATAGATTTCCGCAAAGTATGCGGCATAGTTTATGACCATGGCGACTATGGCCGCCGTAAAGCGCCCCATGCCCACATGGAAGAGGGTCGGCGGAGCGAAGTAGACGAAAATCAGCTGGAGCATGAGGGGCGTGCCGCGTATGACCAGCATGAAAGCATTGGTCAGTTTTGAAACAACGGCCAGTCGGGACATACGTCCCGCCGTAACCAGCAGGGCCAGCGGCAGGGCAAACAGGAGGGTCAGGAAAAAGACCTCCAGGCTGACCCCGCTGCTGCGGAGCATGGCGACGAGCAGCCGGTCCAGCCTGATCCGCTGGAAATAGGCGGAAAGCGCAGACAAAACTCAGTTCCCTATCACAGAAAGGTTGGTTCCAAACCACTTCTCGCTTATGCGGCCGACGGTACCGTCTTTTTCCATCGCCTCAAGGGTGGACTGCACCAGGTCACGGAGGGCGGTGTCGGACTTGCGGAAGGCGATTCCGTATTCCTCGTAGGCCAACCCCTCGTCAAGGACGGCGAAAGGCTTTCCGGTCTGCTTGATGCTGTAGTTTGCCACAACCTGGTCCATTACGACCGCGTCTATATTGCCCAACTCAAGGTCGTTCAGGGCAGTTATGTTCTCCTTGAATTCGACCATGTTCTTCAGGGTCGACTTGAAGTCCGGCCTGCCCTCTATGGCATCCTGGGCAGAAGATCCGGCCTGAACCCCGACAACCTTGTCCCACAGGTCCGAAAGGCTCTTGATTCCGCTGTCGGCGCGGACAACCACCACCTGGGCGTTGTTCAAGTAGGGCTTGGTAAAGGCCATGGCTGCCTTGCGCTCTTCCGTCATGGTAAAGCCGTTCCAGATGCAGTCGATCTTGCCGGTGTTCAGCTCCTGCTCCTTCGCAGACCAGTCGATGGGTTGGCACTCCAAGGTCTTTCCGATCCGCTTGCACACCTCGCGGGCCAGGTCTATGTCGTAGCCGACGACCTCGTTGTTCTCATCCCGGAACCCCAGCGGAGGGAAGGAATCATCAAGCCCCAGGATGAATTTCTTGGAATCCTTCTTGCCGGAACACGACAGGATGGAAAACGAAAGCACAGCCATCAAAATACACAGACAAATCTTTTTCATAGAAGCAGTATGCCACATTTGCCCTATTTAGGCTAGCCCCGGACGATTCAGAAAGACAGCCTCAAAAAGGGCCGGTTCAACTAGGCAGGCGCGCCTGGAGGGCCCTGCTGCAGCACACGGGACAAACTCTTTGCAAGCGGCTCTGTTGAACTTCCTCGACGCACTGGAACAAGAGGGCAATTTGTGATATAGTTGGGGCACAATGCAGTTTGTAAGCACGAGAGACAGCAGCAACATAGTTGGCTTCAAGAGCGCCATCCTGGACAGCCTTCCCAAGGATGGAGGCCTGTATGTCCCCTACAAGCCGGAGGACCTGCGCAAGTGGATTTTGTATGCGGACGAGACGACCTCCTTCGCGAACCTTGCAGGAACACTGACCTCCGCCTTGATCAACACCGAATTCAGCCCCATAATCTGCGAGGCCATCGCCACCAGGGCCTTCAACTTCGAGCCGGCGGTACGGCAGCTGGACGACAAGCTGTTCATAATGGAACTGGACCACGGCCCCACCGGAAGCTTCCGCGACTTTGGAGTTTCCTACCTTATATCCGCCATGGAAACACTCCTCCAGATGGAGGAAGAGAAGGCCATCCTGTTGGCCACCAGCTCAGGAGAGCTGGGAGCCTGCCTTGCACATGCGACAAGGGGCAAGGAACTGGTCAAGACAATACTCCTGGCCCCCAAGGGAAAGCTGCGGGGCATACGGGAAAGCGACTTCGTATGGAACGGAGGCGGGATCTACCCGATCGAAGTTGACGGCAGCCTGCAGGACTGCAAGGACATCGTGCGGAAAATCTTTGCCGACCGCGAACGGGTGGAAAAGTACCATCTGACCGTCGCGAACACGGCAAACATCGGCCGCCTCCTGCCCCAGGCATTCTTCTACACATTCGCCTTTTCACGGATAAAGAAGCTGGTTCCCGGCGACATCTTCTACGCAATGCCGGCGGGCAACTACGGCAACATCGTCTCCGGACTGCTCAGCTGGCAGCTTTCGCTCCCCGTCAACGGCTTCATCCTGCCTTCCACGGAAAACCTGAGGACTGACGCACGCGGCAATGCCATCGTGATGGACAGCATGGTTCCGCTGGACAAACGGACTCCGGTCGATCCGTCCGACCCCTCCAACCTGGAGCGGCTGGAAAACACCTTCAAGCTGAGCGCCCTCATGATGAGGAATTTCGTCTACCCGGCAGACGTGACCAAGAAAGGCACGGAAGACGCCTGCAGGGAACTGTTCGTCAAATACAAGGTCTTCGCAGACCGGCAGACGAGCGCCGCCTACGGGGCGGCCTGCATGCGGCGGGAAATAGTGGAAAACGACGACGGAACGGTGGTGCTCATAGCGAGGGAATCGCCCAGCCTGGACGGAGACTTCATAAAGCGCAACATAGGGGAGCTTCCGCCAACGCCGGATTCCATAAAGGAAGCCTTCGCCCCAACGACCATCGACAGGCCGGCCATAGACAGGACCGACAGCGAAAGCGTCCTGTCCGTGATAAATTCCCTGAACCTAAGGAGGATATTCTAATATGAAGCGAAGCTACCGCATCCTGTCCATTCTCCCGCTGCTCACACTCATTGCACCCCCTGCCCTGCACGCCCTCGACTTGGAATTCTCTGCAACTCTGGAAGAAAAGGCCGCCTTCGCCCTCCCCAACTATGCCGACAACGACTGGGAAGACTGGGACGGAAACCTCCTGCAGGGCGACACCAGCGCGGAATTCAAGCTGGATGCCTCGCAAGGGAACCATTCGGCGTTCCTGGACTGCGCCCTGCTCTTCGACGCCCTGGGGGCCGGCAGCTCAGGATTGGCCCTGGACAACAAGCAGGACGAAAAGAACTTCTTCTTCAAGTTCAAGGAAGGATGGTACGACTACAATGGCGGATTCTGGTCGCTCCGCGTAGGAAGGCAGATTACAGCCTGGGGCGCGGCAGACGGCCTGCAGGTCGCCGACATACTGTGCCCCAAGGACATGACCCGGTTGATGGCCTCCGACTACTCGGACAGCCGGATGGGAATAGACGCGGTGCGGCTTTCCTACAACGGAACCATACTGAGTGCGGATGCATACTGGATTCCCATCTTCAAACCCAGCTGCCTTCCGCTCGAAAAGAAGAATCCCCTGAGGCAGCTGCTGGTTCCGTCCTACGTCAAGACGGAGCTCGCAGGAAGCACGGTCGTCGTGGGCATACAGGATTTCACCGAGGACGATATAAGCAAACCGGAAACGAACCTGAGGAACGGCGAATATGCAGCACGGCTTTCCGCCTACACGCCCTTTGCAGATTTTTCCCTCTACGGATTCTGGGGCTGGGACGACGAGCCGGTGACCAGCTACTATCTGGAAAAGACGAACCGCTACGGGCAGCCCGTGGAAATCTCGCTCACCGGCGAATACAAGCGGATGGGAATGGTAGGGGCAGACACCTCCATACCCATCGGGCCTCTCGTCGCACGCGCTGAAGCCGCATTCTTCCCCGGACGTTTCTTTTCCACCAATGCCGCAGGCCAGCTGATCGCCGGAAAAGATGCCTACGTACAGATGAGCGAGATTACCTTCCTGGCGGGACTGGACCTTGTGGCAGGAAGCTGGACCGTAACAGGACAGTACTACGGGGATGCCGTCATGGACAAAAAGGACTACGTGGACCGGGAAGACTACTCCCATCAGGCAACGCTGAGCATATCCAAGACCTTCATGGGCGGCAACCTGGAACTGGGACTTGCCGGCATGGTAGAATTCAACGACCTCTCCTTCGTCATCCAGCCGTCGATCAGCTATGCCGCAACCGACCAGCTGTCGTTCAAGCTGGGGGCAAATTTCTTCCGCCCCGGACCCGACGAAGACGAGCCGGGAACATACGGACGCTATGAAGATTTGAGCTGCGTCACGCTCGGAGCAAAATTCTCGTTCTAGTCAATTTCAACACGCATGCTGGGGAGCCTTGATTCTTGTATCAATCAAGCCCCAGCAGAATTGTAGCTTTATATATTTATGGCAGATTCTGGAGACCGAGTTCTCCAGACTGCCGAACGAACCGCACCGCAGATACTCAGCACGGCACTGGCTACGATTACCCAGAACAAATCGGGAACGTATGACTTCACCACCCACAGCGGAGTATCAAAAAACAGCTTCGTGAAGGTCAGGAGCAGGAGCGGCCAGGCAATATATGCGGCAAACATCAGGACAAGACGTTTTGCCCGCCAGGGACGCACAGGCTTCACCGGCCTGAGCAGGATGAGCAGCGACAGCGCGAGCATCAGCAGGTAGACTGCATCCAGCGCGAGGTGAATCAGGGGGTATATGGCATGGCTCACGTTCTTTGTCGGGCGGCCATAGATAATGGAAAGCAAATCCCAGAACGCATTGTTCATCAGGACGTTCATACCGAACTCGTCATTCCCGTTTATCATGAACGAGACTGCCAGTCCCTCCTGCGGCAGGATAAACATATAGCTGATGTAGTTTTCTACCTGCCCGCCGTGAAAGATGAGTTCTGCGCCATTGGCTAGCATGCGGTTCCAGCCCATGCCGTAGCGCGCGGTCTCCTTCCGGTCAATCGGCACGTTGTCATACCACATGAACCGTATGCTCTCCCCGCTGATGATTTGCTTTCCGTCTCCTGCACGTCCGCCGTTCAGGTACATCCGCAGGTATTCCTGCATGTCTGCCGGAGTCGTCGCAATGAAACCGGCCGGTTCATGGAACCATGATTTAGCAGTTGGGTAATCCGCATCGCCTTTTACAAAGAGACCGAACAGGTTGCGGTTGCCGGGCAAGAGCGTTCCCGCAGTTCTGACGGAATCTGCGGAGGCGCAGGACTTGCCCATCCCCAGCGGCGCAAAGACGTTGCTGCGGATATATTCGGCATACGCCATGCCCGATGCCGATTCCACAATTTTACCGAGCAGGTCATAATTGATGTTTGCGTACTCATACCTTCCGTAGCTTTCCGTCAGTTTGACATCCGTAAGCTTCATGTGCGAGTCAAAGCCGCTCGTCTGATTCAGCAAGTCGCGGACGGTGACCTGTTTGGAAAAACGATAGCCGTCAAGATACCTCGTGATGTCATCATCAAGACGCACCGCGCCTTTTTCTACCAGCTGCATAATGCACAGGGCCGTGAAGGACTTGCTTTCCGAACCGATAAAGAACTGACAGTTCATGTCCTTGCACTGCCCGTAGCTGTTCGCGAAAATCGTCTTGTCCGCATCGGTGATGAAAAACGCCATGCCCGGAATATGATAGGCCTTGTTCACCTCGGCAAGGTAGTCGTCAATTCTCTTGACATCGAGGCTTGCGGATGCCCCCTGCGAAAAAGCGGCGGCGGTACAAAACAACGAAAGAATTGCGGCAGTCAGACCTGCCATCGTGCGCCTACTTTTCATTTTTTTTTGCTCCATCTGATAAAAAGCACAAGGACGATGGTAAAAGAAAGCGTCTGTGCTATCGAAATCCTGACAGACTGCAATGCGTCCGGGTCGGACGCCCCCAGCACGTGCAGGACATTGACAATCGTATTGTTCACGAAGTGGTCTGCCATTCCCGCATACAGGGAGCCGGTCATCTTCGCAAGGAGCGCGTATTTGAAGCCGACCACAGTGGACGTAAGGACCAGGACCGCAAGGTTCACCACAAACTGTACGCCGCTACTCGTCCCGTCCGTAAAGCTCCGCAGAGGTCCCACGCAATGCCATGCACCGAACATCACGGAGGCGATTGCCGCCGCAGGCAGGAAACGGTAGCGCGATTCAAAGATTCTCTGGAACAGGCCGCGGAAAACGCCCTCCTCCATCAGAACGTTGATGATGTTGCCAAGGATGCAAATCGCAAAGAAGACAAGCTCCGTGCGATTGCCCAGATTCCCGTCAACCGAATAGCTCGTCACATAGAGCGAAAGTCCCCCAAAGTTGCCGGAGTTTTTCAGAATGAGTATCTCGCTTCCATACGCGACGGCGTAGCAGGCAAAGCCCAGACAGAATCCTGCGAGGATGTTCCGCGCGGCGTGTCCCGTAACGAACCCCAGTTCCCCTGCCCGGTAGCATAGGAGCTTTGCCGAAACAAGAAGGACCGCGATTCCCAAAAGCTTATGGATGAAAGCCTCGCCGAAAAAGCTCTCGTCCGTGCGGATGACAAAATATTCGATAAGGCGAAAAGTAAAACAAACAAGGTATATCAGGACGGCAGACAGCCAGACTTTTTTTGTGCTACAGGTTCCGCTCATCAATTCCTCCGGGGCAAAAGCATTCCGGTTAGGATAATCCTTTTTGAGCTATGCGTCAAGAAGCATGCTTGCCCCTGCCAGCTTTCTTCGTACCACCGTATGGGCCGCAAAAACAAAACAGACACTGCCGGATAAGCAACTTATATCCGGCAGCGTCCAATCTACAATCAGAGAACGGAAGGACTTACTTCAGAGCTTCTTTCAGTACATCAAGGTTCTTCTGCATGGTCCCGAGGTAGGTCGTCCCCTTCTTGATGTCCTTCTGCGTCGTGGACTGCATTGAGTCGAGCGTCAGGATTTTCGCGTCCTTCTTCTTGCTCGTCTGAATGATCGTGCGGGCAATCTTCCCGTTTCCGCTCTCAATCTGGCAGACGTTCTTGAGTCCAAGCTCGTCAACCTTGTTCGCAAGGAACACGACTGTCTCAAAGCTCGCCTCGCTTTCAGCCGAGCATCCGACGAATGCGGCATAATAGCTCAGGCCGTAATCATCCACAAAGTAACGGAAGGGGAAGCGGTCGCCGAAGAGCAGGGTCTTTGTGTTTCCGTTCCGCACTGCGTCGGCAAAGTCAGCGTCAAGCTTGTCAAGCTTCGCGGAATAGGACGCAAGGTTCGCCCGGTATGAGGAGGCATTCTTCGCATCCTTCTGGCAGAGCGCGTCGCAGATTGCACCGCACAGGATTTTTGCGTTGCGGACGGAGAGCCACACGTGCTCGTCGTACTCAAGCTCTTCCTCATCGCTTGAGTGGTGATGATGGTGATGCTCGCCCTCGCTGCCGTGATTATGCCCCAGAAGCAGGTCCTCGCACTCATGGGCGGAAAGCTTTGAGCTGACGAAGTAGGAGTTGACCTTTGAGTCCATGAACTCTGCGAAGCCGTTGTCGCCAAAGTAGAAATGGAAATGGGCCACCTCTTTTGCGGGGGCATAGCCATGGTCGTTGAACATCACGTATTTGGGGACGTTCTTGTCTTTGGACTCAAACTGGTAGCGGACGTTCGTAATTTTTCCCTCTTCATTCCTCTTCACGGCATATCCGGCATAGCTGTATTTACCGGTGACGGACTTCCCGTTGTCGTAGGTGATGGTAATCTTATTTCCGCTCACCTTGATTGACTTGACACCGCAGTTCCATTTGGCGGCAATCTCGGTCTTCATCTCCGATTCAGACTTGCCTTTTTCCTCCGCCTGATGCTCGATGTACTCACCAAGGCCATCGCTCATCAAGACAGGATACAGGGACTGCCATTTCCCGTTGAATTCAGAAAGGCTCCTGTCCTTTATGTCATGCTCATCTATTTCGGAGCTGTGGGCATGCTCGTGTTCATGCTCCTCTTCCTCCTCGACCTGCATACCCTCGACGACTTCCTCGACCTTCACTTTGTCGCCCAGGACTTCCATCAGGTTGATGACCTTCATGTCCTTGTTCTTCGCATTCTTGAGGACATCATCCACCCACTCATCGCTCTCACCGCCGACGTAGATGAATATATCCGCCGTACTGATTTTCGCGATGTCCTTGACGGACGGCTGGTAAGAATGCAGGTCAACCCCGTTGCCGATGAGAAGGGTTATCTCCGCATCCTTGGCTTTGTCGCCGACAATCTCCCGTACCCAGTCATATTCCGGAAAAATAGTCGTTACGATTTTTGTCTTGGCAAAAGCCATACCGGCAGCCACGAGCATCATGCCCGCAATCATGAACTTTTTAATGCTCATCTCATTTCCTCCATTTTTATGCTTTTTATGCTATTGCTTTTTCGTCAAGGCACTTGACAAGCTCTGCCCTGATGGCTTCCTTGTCATAGCCCTTTCCGATGATTACGATCTGGTTCTCCCTGTCTCCGAATTCCTCGTCCCAGCTTTCCTTCACATCGGGATTCTGCTCAAGGTACTCCTGCTTCTGTTCTTCCACAAGCGCGTCAATCCAGTAAGAGACCGGCATGACGGAAGAGTTTCGCCCCGCCTGCTCAAAGAGCTGTACGTCCTGGTCCGCATCGCTGAACCAGATGTAGCCCTTCGCACGGATGAGCTCCTTGGGATAGTGGTTGTTCACGAAGTCCGTGAAACGCTCGCGGTTGAAGGGCCGCTTTTCCTCGAACACGAACGAGGAGATTCCGTACTCGCCGGTGCAGCCCTGCGTCGCACGGTCGGGCTCGCTCAGGCTGTTGATGGCTTTCTGGATTGCGGAAGAGGAGTCTATCTGCTCGAAGTTGAACGGTTCCGTCGTCATGATCTGGTCTATGTCAACCTCGCCGTTCACGCTCCTGATAATCGGAGCGCGGGTCTGGAACTCGCGCACGATTTTCTCCACTTCCGCAAGCTGCTCCTCATTCAGAAGGTCGCACTTGTTCAGCACGATGAAGTTGCAGAACTCAATCTGGTCGACGATGAGCGTAGAAATCTCCTCGTCCGTCAGGTTGTTCTGGTCAACGCTGTCTGCATTGTCCCTCTTCTTTTTGAGCTCGCTGAGGAACTCGCGGTAAATCCGGTCCGCGTCCACGACGGTGACTACCGAGGTAAGGTATACGTTCGTGTCCGGATTGTCCTCCTCGTAGGCGAGGAAGCTCGCGGAGACCGCACCCGGATCGCTTATGCCGGACGCCTCCACGAAGACAACCTCCACCGAGTCGAGCGTAGAGATTTTCTCAATCTGTTCGATAAACTCATCGCGCAGGGTACAGCAGATGCAGCCGTTCTGGAGCTCGAACATCGGACATTCGGTGACGTTCGTTCCGTTCTTTTTCAGAATCTCCGCATCCACGTTTATGCTTCCCATATCGTTGACGATAAGGGCGACCTTCCGTTTTTCCTGACGGAGCAGGTTGTTCAAGAGCGTCGTCTTCCCTGAGCCCAAGTAGCCCGTGATGAGGACGACAGGCTTTTTCGTTGCTTTTTGCATAGTGCTTCCCAGTAATTTGATAACCGTTATCATATTACTAAAAAGGAAGGTCAGCGTCAATAGAATTTGAGAAGAAATATCAAATTTGATGAATGAAACAAAAACCGCTCCCTGGACTACGGAAGGGGGCACAGGCCGCCGTCAGTCAGTTCCAGCGATTGCCCTGTTGTATTCCGCCAGGCGGAGCTCGCAGTCGCAGCAGGCTTTGACAAGTTCGCGGTCGTGGGTCACGACGATGACCGTCTTGCCCATCTCCTTGAGACGGCGCAGGATAGAGCCGATTTGCAGCATGTGCGTCCAGTCCAGCCCGCTCGTCGGCTCGTCAAAGAGCATGATGTCGCGCCCGCTCGCGATGGCGCAGGCGACGGCGACGCGCTGCTTCTGCCCGCCGGAAAGCGACTGCGGGTGCCGGGCCGCAAATTCCGCAAGATCGAGCGAGGCAAGGATGCGTCGGGCCTCATCCTCATTTTCTTCCGCCTGGCTGATAAGAACCTCGTCCAGCACGCTTTCCGCAAAGAGCTGGTGGTTCACGTCCTGCATCACAAGATAGATGAGCTTCTGCCGTTTCCGCCGGCCATAACATTTGCCTTTGTACAGGAGCGTTCCTTTTGCACGACGGTTCAGCCCGCACAGGCAGGTAAGCAGCGTCGTCTTTCCTTCCCCATTGTCTCCGGTGACTGCGGTTATTTTCCCGGCGGGAATCTCCATCTGCGGGATGTCAAGGGCGACGTATCCGTTCTTGTATGTGTAGTGGAAGTTCCGCAGCACGAGCGGCTGCCCTGCACCCTGTGACGGGCTGCTTTCAGTTGCCACACACAGCTGCCGGGTATTCCTGGTCCGGAGTCCCAGCGCATGAAGTTCCTCATCAGTGACGGCATCCATCTGTGCGCGTGAAAGCTCCCGAATAATCCTGCCGTCCTGTAACACCAGCGCCCGGTCGGCAAGGTCCCAGAGGTATGCTATACGGTGCTCGGCGACGATTATCGTCTTTCCCTCTTGCTTCCATTTTTTCAGGAGTGATGCAAGCCCGTCTATCGTGCGAAGATCAAGGTTCGCGGAAGGCTCGTCCAAGAGGACAATCCTGTTCCCCGTGACCGCAACCGATGCGCATGCGATTTTCTGCTTCTGCCCGCCGCTCAGGTGAAAGAGACTCCTTCCCATAAGCGGCGCAAGCTGAAGCTCTTTTATCGTGTTGTCCATGCGGCGCAAAATCTCTTTTTCCGCCATCCCCTGATTCTCGCACGCGAAGGCAAGCTCGCTCGTGGTGTCCACGTTGAAGAACTGCGAACGGGGATTCTGGAACACGGTGCTGACGGTCTTCGCCGTGTCGTACAGCTCCGCCTTCGAGACATCCACACCGTCCACCGTCACGCTTCCGTGCAGGCTGCCCTCGTAGAAGTTGGGGATAAGCCCGTTTATCAGGCGGAGTATCGTAGTCTTGCCACAGCCGGAAGCCCCAGTAAGCAGGACAAACTCGCCGTCGGCAACCGAAAGGCTGACATCCCGAAGGCTGCCGTTCGAGACGCTTTCCCCCACTCCCCCGGCCGCACCGTTTATGCCGTCCTCTCCGGAGCTATATGTAAAACGCAGGTCTTTCAGCTCTATCATGTTCAATCCGCCTCTTGCGTTAGCTTAAACTAACGACAATATACTACGGATTTTACACGCTTTAGTCAATCACCGCATGGTGCGGAAGGGAAAGTATAAGGTCAGACCTCCAGGGGCGCAACGTCCCCTTCATTGTCGTCTGCGGCGGGACTGCTTTCCTGAGCCGCATCAAGAATGTGTTCAAAATTGGCGGGTATCGTGCAGATTTTCTTTTTCCGCAGGAGAAAGAACAGGACAAGCAGATAAGGAATACCGCTCAAAAGCAGAGCCGGATGGTAGCCGTCAATAGTCTGCTGGATTGAACCGCTCTTGTATATGCTCGTGATGCCGGCGGCAACATCATAGAACGCATGCAGCGCAACGTTCGGCCAGATTGTCCCATTCCGCAGGTATAACGCAACAAAAACCATCCCCAGCACAACTGCCATCACCGTCTGCACGGCGACTGCGGCGGGTTTCAGCCCAGAAGCGATGTTCGTCAGGTGCATAAGCCCGAAGAGCAGGCCTGAAAGGGCGACAGTCTTCCACACACCGCCCTTTGATTTTGCAAAACGATTGTACAGAGTTGTCGCAACGACGCCGCGGAAGGTCAGCTCCTCGGCGACACCGACAAACACCATTAACAAGAAAAATACCCCGATCATAAAGGGAGAATTGGGCGTTCGTTCGCCGGAGTAGCTGAGAAGCAACGCTGGTATGGAGATTACCGATGCAACGAGGAGATAACCGCCTGCAAAAAGCCCTTTGAAGAAGCCCACACCTTTGTTCGTAAGGACAGGCAGAAAGCCGGTGCAACGTAAGAGGACGACAGCGGCAATGGAAAAAAATATTTCCACTGCAAGGGAAACAACATTGAATATCCCGGCATCCACGGGAAGTTTGCCCAGCGGAGTAAAGGAAATGACAGAGTCAACTCCTACAAGGAACAGGCCGTACAATGCCGACACTACGCAGGCAAAGATAACTGCGTGCTTCCTGCTGAATTTTTCAATAATCCGTCCCACATGTATCTCCTGAAACAAAGCAAGGGCATCTTTCTCCCTGCTAAAGCTACCGGAGCATAATAACAGAAAAGCGTTTCCTTGGTCAACGAAGCTTGTGCGGCTTAAGCCATGTGCAGGATTCCGCATGCCCGCAGAATCACGAATAAAAGCCCGCCTCCCAGTGCGATGAAAGTCAGCGCATCCCATACACCGAACCCGATTTTGCAGATGTTCGTGCGCTTGTCCGGTCCGCCAAGCCCGCGCGTGAGGGCAGCCGCCGACAGTTCCTGTCCGATTTTGACGGAGCAGGTCATCATCGGGATAAGGCGGTACTCAAGCATCTGGAACGCCTTGCGTCCCCCAAACTGTATGTCCCGCATCGTCATTGCCTTGTTGATGCTCGCAGCTTCCTCCAGCACGGTCGGGAAAAAGCGGAACATAACCGCGAGGGGAATCGTAATGGTCTGGGGAACGTGCATCCGTTCCATTGCGGCGATGAACTCGCTCACGGTCGTGGTGGACACAACGTACATCCCCGTCAAGATTCCAGGCAGAAAGCGCAGGACAATCCCACACATTGCAAGTAGAAGGAAATTCAAGAAGCCCGTGCACTGCGGCATTGCAAGGCATGCCAAGGCATATGCAGCCGTATACAGAAAGACACCGTATGCAAATGCCCCCCAACGCCGGGAGCAGAGCAGAAGCAGGAGGGGCAGGTAGTTCAAGGCGACACGGAATTCCGCAGCAGCATCGCCACCCGCATTGCCCAGCACGAAGACAGAAACAAAGGTCAGAAGCAGGAGCTTTGTGCGCGGGTCAAGCAGGGACTTCTTAGTCCCTGACTGAAGGATTTCCATCACGCAATCCCGGCTTTCTTGAAGTGCTTCTTCAAGATTTTCAGTCCGAGCAGGCCGCCGAGAACTCCCGAAAGGAAACAGAGGACAAAGTGTACAGGGCACATCCAGACGGGCATGAGTTTGGTCAGTGCCTCTATGTATTCCTGTCCGAAGTTCTGCCGCGTGGACCAGTACTTGTCTGCAAAAAAGAAAAGCGGAATGTAATTGCTCCAGACCCAGAGGCTGAAGAAACCGTGTGCAATGACGGCCTTCTTCGCACTTCTGTAGTCGCCACTCTTATAGACAAACTCGGCAACCAGACCTGCGAGTGTCCCCAGGACAAGCGCATAGTAGGACATGCCGGTAAGCCACATGAGTATTCCCAACAGGATGCTCATTATCAGAATCATGCCGAACTTATTCACTTTCGTAAGGAACAGCATAAACACGATTCCGCCGCAGAGGGGCATCAAAACCGAATATGTCGGCATGAATATCGGGATAAAGCCGAGCATGGCAAGCGCCATGATAATGACAAAATAAATGGCGGTGAATACACCGACGTTAATCAAATCCTTTCCGTTGAGCTTTTTTGTATCTTTCATCATGGAACCTCACATCATGTTAGCTGATAGTAACACAATACACACAGACTGTCAAGAAGTTAATAAAAGGTAACTACTATAAAATAACGATCCGGCCGCACCTGGCGGGCAGGGGCAATTTGCGGGGAAACCAACTCAGAACAGCCTGGCGAGGGGGGCGTGCGGACGGAAGTCCACTTTTTCCCACCCCCTCCCCGCCCCGACAAAACTACAGGCGGGACTGGAAATCAAGCCCAGACTTCGTACCGCAGGTCTTTGATTCTTCCCAAATACTGTTCGTTATTTGTTATAAGAACGGCATCATTCTCAATGGTTGTCGCCCCGATGAAAATATCATCATCTTCAATGAGCTTGCCGGTATTTTTCAAATCTGCATATATTTGGGCGGAACGTTCATACATATCAAAATCCATAAGGACGACTTCAAAATAGGAATGAAGTATCACTTGTAGCGCATGAAGTTTTGTCGTTGCCTTTGATGCAATCAACCCTCTTTTCAGTTCATAATAGGTGACTGCAGAAATATACAGCTCACAATCATCTTCGTCAATCAAAGCTTTTAGTTTTGATTGTATTGAAGAATTCTTCTGTAAGAGATAGCTGATGATGTTTGTGTCCAGCAAATACTTCATTAAAGCTCCACCGTTTTGAAGCGGAGAGGTTCCTTCATTGCCTCTGCAAAAGCTTTCGCCTCGTCATCAGAAAGGAGGTTGAACAAATCGTCAACGGCTTTTTTCTGCCTTGCCTTGCGGTTCTTTTCAGCCTCAAGATGGACATCGGGCATTTCATCCAAAAGCTTGCGGAGCGATTCAAACTGTTTCCCGTTTGCTTCATGAGCTTCTGTTTGCTCCGGTATCTGGACAAACACCTTCTGCCGAGGCTTTAAATCAACTGGTTCCAAGGTTCGAACCGCGGTTCCGTCAAAATAACCTTCAATCGTCATGACATGCCTCCTTTCCGTGAGTTTGAATATAGTATAGCACGGATTCCCCCAAAAGTCCACAGCAGGAGACAGGCAGGACATAAAACGATCTTTCTCGCCCTTCCCGTCCGCTGTCAGCAGCACACAAACATATTCTTCTTCGCGTTGCGTCTGCCGCACTCGGGGCACTTGGGTCCCAGAAGGCCGTACGGGGCAGCGGAGGTTGATGAAAATATCTTCCCTGCCGGTTATCTTATTGAAATCAGACTCAAGAATTCCTGTGGTGAAACAGCAGGAATATCGGATGAAACAAAATCATCCAGATTTCTGGTTATTATGTAATCGAGATTATAATCGGAGGTACATTGCATCTGCAAGCCATCCTCCAAGTCAGTCCAGCTTTAGTTCTCTATGAAACGCAATATATCTTCCTTGCTCTCAGAAATGATTTCATTACGGCTCATAAGCAGTTGAAGGAGCTTCTTCTTTTCATCCGCAGGGAATTTCTTGTCGATGATATAAAACAAATCGCAGATCGAATGCACCGTGAGGTACGATGTTTCACATCCGAACCATATTTTATTGAGAAGCATTTTTGCAGTTTCATAAAACGGCTCTCGCCTCAAAAACCAGTCCAGAATGATATTCGTGTCAACAAGTACTTCCATACTTATCCTCAAAATATGTTTTCCGAGCCGAATCCGCGTCTATACCTGCCCCCAAGCCACTGAAATGCTCAAACAATGCAAGGTCTGTTTCTTTGTTCACATCCTCATTTTCTTTCCGAGAGCTTAAAATATCCGCAATTTTTTTTGCAGGATTTCAAGTTGAAAAACCTGCAAAAAATCTATCTGCTGCGCGTATTGCTCGAATGCTACATCGCTCATATCATCACCCCCAGCTTCTGCCAGTATATCACACAAAGCTGGGTATGGCTACCCCACGTCCCCCGGCCGGGCTCCTGAAGCTGTGCCGTGCGGAGAAGCAGAAGGGGCATCCCGCGCTCGACATTTTCCTCAAGCAGATTTATGGCGCGTGCAGGAAACGCTGCGGGCGGGCCAAGTTCCTGCTGTCGGTCGCCGTGAGCATACTTGAGGACGGAAAGGCCGTCATTCCGGCGAGAATCGTATGCGTGAGGAACCGCAACAACAGGAAGGACTGGATTGCGTTCATCTGCACCGACATGTCGCTCTCGGAGGAGGAGATCATATCGGTGTACGGCAAGCGGTGGAAGATAGAAGTTTTCTTCAAGACTTGCAAGACCATGCTCAACCTCGGCTCCGAGTGCCACAGCCTGTCATATGACGCGCTCACTGCCCACGAGTCCCTCGTTTTCATACGGTATATGTTCCTTGCCCTCCAGAATCGGCTCTGCGAGGACGGGAGGAGTTTCGGGGAGCTTTTCTTCAGCGTGTTGATGAGATTGCGGACATCAGCTTTGATAGTGCAATCAGGCTTATCATAGACCTGTTGCTGCAGTCCGTGAAGGAAGTTTTTGGCTTTACAGACTCCAAATTGGACATGCTCGTCGACGATTTCCGCCAGAAACTCCCCCCGTGTTACCAGAGGGCCTTAAGATGTGCGGCCTGAGGCATTTGGTGGCTGTTCCCCTATATTTTACAAGGCTCACCTAAGTTTTTCATGTGGGAAGTTTGAGTAACATAATACGCAGAGGCTGTCAATAAGTTGATAAGAGGTAACTCATTATGAACGAACGAACCATCCGCAACTGAGACCTTGTAAAAAAAAGTGTGTAAATGGCTCACAAATATGATACTCTAAAGGAGGAGTACGATAGTGGCCAAGAAGAAAGAAAAAGATATCATCGACCAGCTGCTGGATCAGATTGACTTTCACGGAATGACAGC
>JAILON010000093.1 GCA_024690865.1 Treponema sp.
TCCTGTACTGCTTCCTATGTACGGCCCCATCTCCAGCAGATCCAGCAATGACTCCCCGTCATCTGTCTTTGCCTGTATGTCAGCGCCATGCTCAAGCAGGCAGCTGAACACCTGACAATTGTGCAAGGCACAGTGAATCGGGGCGTATCCGTTTATGTCACGTGCGTTTATGTCGGCACCGCTGTCCAGAAGCAGTCGCACCTTCTCTTCGTCTTCTTTCTGCACGGCGATATGCAGGGGCGTCAGCCCTAAGCCTGAAAGTGCGTTCACATCTGCTCCGCGTTTGATGAGGTGGGCCATCTGGTCAGCATATCCGTATTCCGTGA
This sequence comes from Treponema sp., assembly GCA_024690865.1. Taxonomy (GTDB): domain Bacteria; phylum Spirochaetota; class Spirochaetia; order Treponematales; family Treponemataceae; genus Treponema_D. Next base: position 327 of record JAILON010000093.1, read on the forward strand.
TATGGTGCAGGGCTGTCGCCCCTAAAGGGTTCTTCCCGTTGATATCAAAACCCTGCTTCAGGAGAAGGTCACACTTCGCTTCGAATTCTGGGATATGCCGGAAGATGCGCTGCAACAGTGTGTTGCCGTCACTGTCTGTGGCACAGGGGTTGCCGCCGTTCCGAATCAGCATTTCAAGCATGCTGCTGTCATCGCCCCAGTTCATCGAATCCTTCAGCAGGTCAAAGCTTGCCGCATCGCTTCTTTTTCCGCCGTAGTGTTCTATTTCGTCAAGCAGCAGCTCAAGCACGTCGGTTCCGCTGTTGAACAGTACGGCGTCTGACAGCAGTTTTTCAATGTAAGCAACCGTGCCTTTCCCGCTGTCCCGCAGCCTGTGCAGGAGTCGTTCTACGAGCTCTTTTCTGGGGTAAGCGGAGATGGCCGTATAAAGCTGCATTTTTATGTCGATGAGCTTGCCTTTTCCCGAGTAGCCGAAATCATGGACAATCAGAATCCGGTAAAAGGCGGACTTCATCCCGTAGCACCCTCTGTCCGCCTCGTAGATGAAGTTCAGGCTCCTGAGCGTCTGGAGGTTCGCCTCTGTCGCATCAAAGTCAAATTCGTTCTCAAAGTCCCGCGGCCTTAGTACCCAATCATTGGCGGAAGATGGACTGGATTTGCTTTTCTCGTAGTACTTCCTGACAAAGCAATACAAAAAGCCTTTCGTCTGGTCCGGCAATTGCAGGAATGATTCCTGGACAATCCCTTTCATGTGGTCTTGGAAATTTACGTCTTGCTTTTCGAGGGAACGTATGACGCCATCGACTGTATCTGCCGCAGACGCTTTCGCGCAGAACGCCATCACTCCGGGAATGTCGGCATAATTCTCTGTCAGGGATTTTACAAGCAATTCCTGCTTTTCCCTGTCTATCAAAGAGAAATCTGGATTGCTGCACCGCATGATTTCTAAGCATTGCCCTGCGGAAAAGCTGCCGGCTTTTATTTTCTTTATGGAGAATGTCTTTTCCAGCGAGGAAGCTGCATCCCCGTATCTCGACGTTATGATGACCGGAATCTGAATCCTGAGGGCAGAGAACGTTTCTTTCAGGATTCCTTCAAGGAGTCCGCAGGCCTGAAGCTCCAGGTTATCTATGACCAGCAGGTACTTCTTGCTGCACAGAAGAGCATGCACCTGGGCAAGACCGTCCGCTTCCTTCCAGAAAGGAATCAGCTGGTCACAGACTGCGCGCGTAAGCCCGTTGTATTTTGAATTGTCCTGCCGTATCAGGGAACCCACACTGCCTGACGGGTCTATGGAAATCCAGAGGGGAGCATAGTATTCCCTGACGCTCATCAAATAGCTGCACAGCCTGTATGCAAAGGTCGTCTTGCCGCTTTCGCCGTCACCGTAAATGAAATAGCCTTTCCAGTTCTCCGAGCGGGCCTCCTTCCGGGCCAGCTCGAACTGTTCGTTGCATATGAACGCTGCAGACTTGTCGAACATGAAAGCCCTGTTCAAAAAGCGCTGCTGGGTCCCGTCAAATTCCGGCTTGAACAGTTCCGCCCAGAAGTCCGCAATTTTTGTTGACTTCGGGAAAAACAGCGCGTTCGGTATGTCCGCCAGTGCTTCCTCTGCCACATAGACGAACAGGATCTTGCCGGCGGGATTCTTTGCAGACAGCTTACGCATTGCCTCAACTTTTTCCGCTATGTCACCGACTTCGAGCAGCAAGGAATGTGCCGCATCGTAATCTCCCGTGATGACGATTGCATCCCACGATGAACTCAGGGTCCTGCTTTCATGCACGAATTCTATGGCCGTCATAAGACCGAGCGTGATTGACTGGGTGCTTGAGGATATTTCTCTGGCAGGAAGGTAGTCCCCGGAATCAGCGTTTATCAAATCTACGGAGGCTTTCAGGGGAGAAGCAATGCAGGCCGTTATCTTGCCTATCAGGTTGTCTATGCCTTCGTTCCCCTGTCCCTTGGCACTGCCGCAGACAGAAAGGTAGCCCAAGCTTCCGGTCTGCCGGGCGACTTCTATCTTGTACAGGTACGGCTTGCCCGCCTTTATGACGGGCACATAGAAATCGGTCACGGATTTTACTCCTCGTCTATAGTCTCAGGCCCGCCGATATATCTGAATCCATTTGCAGGATTACCCGACTCATCAACGGAGAACGGCTGGGAGAACACGATGTCATTTCCGCCGTCAAGCCGTATGACCGCATCAAGTTCCTTACCCGAATCCTTGACCTGTATCCTCTGCCTGAGGGTACGATTCGTGCCCGGTACGTTCTCTGAGAGTTTGAGTCCGACAAAGAACTCCCCGTATTTTTCCCGGCAGTCAATAAACAGTACGCCCAGTCCTTCGACAGTCTTTTCCCCGAACTGCGTGTTGCCGGTGGAAGCCGCAAGCCGTTCAATCCAGAAGTCCTCTTCGTCATCCGCCTGTTCTGCCTGTGCCACGACCCGCGCCTCGGTGAGGCAGGCCCAGTTCCACGCCATGGAGAAGAACAGGGGGTTGTCCTCCATCGCGGTAGAAACCAGAAGCTTGTCCTCCCACTCGGGCTGTTTTACGTCCTCTTTGCTCCGGGAGTTCTCTTCCAGAAGGTAGCCCTTCACGGCTTCCGCCTTGTCCTTGTCCGCCAGAAGTTCGGCAATGGCAAACAGATAGGTGTAGTCCGAACTGTCCTTCAGGTCAAAGATGCCTTCCATGTTGTCAATCTTGGAGGTGTTTTCCTCGCGGCAGTCCTGCTCGTCAATCAGGAAGAAGCCGTTTTCCAACTTTATGCTGTCCAGTATCCGGTATTTCTCTTCACCCGTCATATCAGTACCTCCGCTCCCTTCGGAAAGTCCTGACAATGTCATTCATTTCCCGGTAAAAACTGTTTTTCGCCAATTCCTTTGCAGTCTCGTCCGTACAGCCTGCGAATTCCCGCTTGCTGTAAAACTTCCACAAGGTATCCCATCTGTTACTCTCCTTAACTCCCATCCCGAGGCAGTACATGGCAAAATACAGCTTTGCCCGCTTGAATTTTTCGTAGTCGCCTTTCTTTGAGAAAAACTCATGCTCTATGGTATCCCAGCGGACAGTATTCTTATTGGCTATTTCGTTTATCCGCGCCTGAAGATTTTCTGCGTACCTGCGGGGACCGGTACTGTTTTTGGCACCGCCCGCTTTTACATCCGGCTGTCTGACGATTAAAGCCCCGCGGAGACTGGAAATCAGTTCTTTTTTCTTTGATGCCTTTTTTGATTTCCCGTTGACATACAGGACATCCCCCCTTTCAATCCCGGCGAAATATCCGTCTATATAGTCCAGAAAGGTCCGCTTTTTGGGAAAATGAAGCCTGAACAGGTACTTGAGATATTTCTCATCGGCAGATTCTTCTTCCTGCTGTATGAACTGCAGCTCGGGATTCAGGCTTTCGTCCGCAGTGAATGCATCATCGTCCGCATCGATATCATCTATGGTAATTCTTCCATTTTCATCGCCAGCAGCATAGAAGAAATCGCCGAATTCATTCTTATATTTACCCAGAATTCCCTGCCATCTTTCATTTTCTGCAAGTTTTTGTATTTGCAGCTGCACCTTAGCGTCAGGATATTTTTGCAGGGCATGTTTGGAATACATCAGCATGGAAAGGCTCTGGATTTTCTGCATAATCGAGCCGTTTTTTGTTATGAAGAGCCTGCCGCTTGCCTCGTCAAACGCTTTCCGGTTGACGTCAGTCAGACCGTTCACAACAGCCTTGTAATACCTGTTTACAAAATCCGCTTCATTCTTGTCAAAAACGATGAATTCACCCTTACACTTCTTAAAGTATATGCTCGTACATTCTTTATGAAGCTTCGCTTTGAGGTCCCCGTCAAGTTCATACGGAATATAATTGTTGAAGTGCTGGAGGACTGTTGTTATTTCCTGTATCTGCCTGCAGACTACTTCGGAATTATACGGAATAGTACTGCCGGGGCGACCGTCAGGAATTATCAGGATTTCTTTCCCTGCTTTCGTCGTATACATGCAGACAGCTTCGTCAGCAAGGATTGCCTCCATGCCTTTCTTGCGCAGGTCCGTAAATTGGAACGTATACACATCGTCCTCTTCAAGCTTTGTCCCTGCGTATTTCTTCTGCAGGCCGTCCATCGCAGGCCACTGCATTGCCCGCAATCCGATGAGGAGCTTGGAGTATTCCCCCTGCCCGAACAGCTTGTATGCGGTATAGGGATTGTTCACCATTTCCATGGTTTTGCCTTTTTCCTTTTTGCCTATCTCCTTTATCTCGGTCGCACCTGAGTAATCCCAGCGGCGTTTCCCCCTGTTGTCCTGCGTGCTGGCGAGCTTCAGGAACAGCAGGATAAAATCCTGCCTGCCGGATGCCTTTTCCAGAAAGCCGTTCGTTTTCCGGTTGAATTCCGCCTGAAACTTCGAGTCATACAGGACTTCCAGCACCGCACGGATGTAGCCGCCCTTGAGGGAACTCTTCTGGTTGTCCGCATGGACTTTCCCGATTTCTTTCAGCGTCCCGGAGTCCGCCGTAAGCAAGTCCGCAGGGAGAAGATACCTGTAGTATTCCTCCCTGAATTTTCCGTTCCGGGTATCCTCGATGAGCCTGTCTATGGCAAAGCTTCCGTCATCCGTAACATACTGCTCCAGGAGACCGTCCGGGATGAGGTCTTTGTTCTTCCTGTCATCATACAGGGTCACTGCGTAAAAATACTCGGCCAGCAGTTTTGTCAGCCGGATCAAGCTGCCCGTCGATTTGTCACCATCCTGCATGCCAGAGGCTGCATCCCGCGCATTCTCGTTCATACGGGAATCATAGCACGGATTCCCCCGCCCGGCAAGAACTGCAAGTGCACGGATACGGGGCGGGAAAAGGCCGTCCGCGGGATACGGCATGCTGCCGGAAAAGCTGCACGAGCCCCTCCCCCACCCCCTACAACTTCCGGGCGAATTGTGCTACACTAGGGGCAGGAGGAGCCGCACATGAGCCACAAGAACAACAGCCCCATCGAAGTCGAAAGCGAGAAACTGCAAGACAGCCTGCCCCGGCTCTACGAGGAAGGAGTGACTGAGTTTTATATTCATGACCGGAAACTTTCGGCAGACAAGAAAGCCCTGCTTTCCCTGCTGGACCTCATCGCGGAAAAATGCCCCGACATCTTCCTTTCTATCCCCATCGACGTCAAGCTGATAGACATGCCCCTTCTGGAAAAGCTTGCGGACC
>JAILON010000180.1 GCA_024690865.1 Treponema sp.
CAAGCCGTTGAACTGCGCGCAGGAAGCGATGCGGTCTATCTCAGCGATCAAAGAGCTGACCTCAACCTGGATGTAGGTGCGATCCTCGTCCGTGTAGATTCCGTTGCTGGAAGTGATAGCCAGCTCGCGAAGACGATGAACGATCTCAGTCGTCTCCTTCAGATAACCTTCGGTCGTCTGAATGAAGCTGATACCATTGGCAGCGTTCCTGGAAGCCTGGTTCAAGCCGCGGATCTGCGCGCGCATCTTCTCAGATACTGCGAGTCCTGAAGCGTCGTCACCAGCGCGGTTGATTTTCTCACCAGAAGAGAGCTTCTCCATATCCTTCTGCATGTGACCATTGCTGATCCCAAGTGAACGACTGGCGAACATTGCTGACATGTTGTGGTTGATGACCATAATTTTCCTCCGTGGAAATTGTATACAGGCAGAATCCTTTCTGCCCGGTTTGTAAAAGATTGCATCTGCATTACAAGGCTACATCTGCAATCCTTTACAATGAAATCTCCTGGCTGTTGTCTTCTAGGAAGTTGAGCAACCATAGAGTTTCATATATATAGTCGTCTTGAACGTATAAAAACTTTAGCACAAAAAAGAAAAAAAAGCAAATTTTTTTCGCCTCGATCCGTGATCCGATCCGTGATACTCGCTTCGCGCCCCCCAAAAGCTGCCCCCTCAAAAAACACCCCGCCTACAGCCCCCCGCTTCGAGCCCCAACGGCGGGGCTTGCCCAGTTCCTACAGATGCCCTATAATCATTCCATAGTATGGACACTATGGACCGAATGGAAGGCACAAACGACAAAAGCATCGAAGTCAAGAGCGGAGAGCTGCTTGAAAAGCTGCCCCAGCTCTACCAGTCCGGGATCACGGAATTCTTCGTCCACGACCGCACGCTGGCTTCCGACAGGAAAGCCCTGCTCTCCCTGGCCGACCTGGTGGCGGAAACATGCCCCGACCTCTTCATATCCCTGCCCGTCGAAGCCCGGATCATAGATCCCGACCTGCTGGAAAAGCTTTCGGACCTCTTCGTCTCCATAGAAATCCCGCTTGAAGGCGAACTGAAAAACGGCAGCCTTGGCCTCAACAAGAAGCTCTACAAGGCCAAAGCCGCCCTGCTGAACCAGGCCGGCCTGGTCTTCGGCTTCTCCATGGGATGGGGAGTGCAGGAAGGCGACACGTTCAGGGCATTCCGCGACAGGCTGGACTTCGCGACCAGCCTCTACCCCAACCACATAGACTTCCCCCAATTTGCCCCCAGTTCCGCAAACGGCACCGCCAGCGGAACGACCCCCAAGCCGACCGGGACATATTCATCCAAAGACCTGGACTTTTCCCGCACGATGGCGTTCGCCTGCAGGACCTTCTACACGGCAGGAAGGGCCGTTCCCTGGTTCAACCAGATCGTCGCCGCACTCAAAATCACGCCGTCCACGCTCTTCGCCGATGCGGACGAATGGCAGCAGTGCAACAGCTGCTCCTACTACACGGAATTCGTCCCGGAAGACGCGGAGCACACGGAGCTGGAGCGGATGCAGCTGACCTTCCTGAAGGAAAAATTTGAAGAAAAACACAAGACGCAGCTGTGGACCGCAGCGGAAGACCTCATACGGCTGAACGGAGCCATGTCGCGGGTAGTCGAAGAGGGCGAGGAAAGCCAGCTGGAACTGACCTACAGCCCCGACGACCTGCTCTCCCCCGCCGCAGCAGACCTCGCCAGGTTCTGCGACAGCGTGACCGAAGAGCCGTGTACGGTCAAGATATTCGACGGCAGGGACGGCCCCGACTACAAGATACTGTAAAGCCGGCAGCCCCTACCAACCCCCAAAAGCCCCCGCCGGGAAGTCAGTATTTTTCCCCGGTGAAAAGCTCAAACTGCTCGTAGCCCTGGAAGCGCAGCATGTCGTAGCCGTTGCAAACCTTGCAGCCAAACTCGGAAGCCCGGTGCATGATCGGAGTTATGGGCGGCACGTACACTATGTCGAAAAGCATTTCCTTTCCCGTAAACTCATAGAAGAACAGCGGGTCGTTCTCCGGGTTTGACGGACCGGACGCCCCCATGCCAACGGAAGTGGTCTGGATGATCAGGTCACTGTAGCGCCTCAGTTTCTTCACGGTGCTTTCGGAAGCCTCGGAAGGGAGGGCCTCATATTCAAAGCCGTACTTTTCGGCAAGGGCCACAGCCTTGGATACGGTCCTGTTGAACACACATGCCTTGGCCCTGAGGGACTTCACCGCCCAGGCGATGGCCTTGGCAGCCCCACCCGCCCCTATTATGGAAACTTTCCAACCGTGCAGGTCCTTGGTCCCGGTGAAATTCAGCAGGGACCTGGTAAAGCCCGTACCGTCGGTATTGTATGCCTTCCAGTTTCCGCCCACCTTTACGATCGTATTGCTGGAACCGATGGCCTTCACCTTGTCGTCCTGCTCCCACACGCAGTCAAGGACGTTTTCCTTATGGCAGACAGTCACGGACATTCCGGTCATCCCCAGCGCATCCGCAAATTCCACCGCATCCTTCACGACCGGAGTCCGTACGGGCACGTACACGGCATTTATGTTGTGGCCCTGGAATCCCGAATTGTGCAGCTGGGGGCTGGATGTGGCCGCAAGCGGCCAGCCGGTTATGCCGAACACCTTGGTGTTTTCGCCCACCGCCGTAAAATTATAGACCTCGTTCAGGGTCTTGGGGTCAATGTGGCCCAGGTTCGATATAGATTCGTTCTTTTCTTCAGGAGAACAGAACGTGAGGTAATTCTTCAATTTGGCGGCCAGAATGCGCGACGGAAGCCCCAGCTGCCCCATCGCTATGAGGATGTGCTGCCTGTCCTTCAGCTTGGCGGCCTCCTTGAAAAGATCCGTCACATCCGCAAGCGAGTGCGGCATGAAGGCAATTTTCGGAATCTCGTAGCCGGACGTCATAAGGCTGTCCAGCCGCTGGGACAAATTCTTTATGGGGTTCTTCATGTCATGGACGCTGCGGATTATCCTGGTTCCGAAAGCCAGCGCCGCATCCTGCAGGCTGGGGACATGGAAGTCCTCCTCAAAATCCACATAAGCAAAATTCTTGGATGTATCGGAATCGGCAAAAGAAAGGGACCGGGCAAACATCACGGTCCTGGCCCCCTCCCCCTCAACATACTGGCCGCCGTCAATGGCGCGCCGTATGGTCAGCACGCAGGGAATTCCGGCCAGAGCGGGGAAACGCCTGACCAAAAGCCGCTCGTCAACATTCAGGAAGTCTACCCGCAACTCCACCATGTCAATGTAGCTTCTGTATTTCTCAAGCAGGGACAAATCCTCGCTCAAAGTGCTGCCCGTAAGCGTCATGCAAATCTTAGGTCGTTCCATCACAGTCCACCGTCAAAAAGAGTGAGGCAATTGTAGCACATCGGGCTGTTTTTATAAAGAGTATTCTGGATGAAAATGTTCAAAACAAAAACCGGAGGCACGCCCAGGAGAAAGTCCCGGGCATGCCTCCGGCCTCATTCAAAAAGGCAAAGCCTTACAGCTTACTTGGAAGCCTTCCAAGCGTTGTACTGCTTCTGGGCCTCGGCCAGGACGTCCTGGTATCCGGCATCGTCGAGCTTCTTCTGGAACTCGGCGATCTTGGCCTTGACGTTCTTGGAACCGAACGCTCCCAGCTCCAGGGACTTTCCGTACTCCTCAAAGAGGTTCACGCAGGAAGTATAGGCGGCATCAACCTTGGAGTGGTCGAAGCGGAAGCCGGAGGCAACCGTTCCGGACGCGTTGTTGTTGAAATCATCGTACATCTGGACCTTGTTGGAAGGCTCGTTGACCTCGAGCGTGACGGCCTTGACGGAAGTTGACTCCCAGGGGCTGTGGTTGTAAGTCGCGTTTCCGCTCGTCCTGTCAACCAGGCCGTTGGTCAGGACGTAGTCCTTGCCCTCGATTCCGTAGGTGTAGAGGTTAGCGACCTTGTTGTCCGTGAAGAGGTATCCCAGGAAGTCCACGCAGTCCTTGGCGGTCTGCTCTGAGCAGCGGGCAGAAACAGCGAAGCAGGAGCCGAGCGTCGTCGTGGAGCGGCCCCAGTTCTTGGTGATCTGGGCGAAGTCCTCGGGCTGGTTTCCGTCGCGTCCCTCTGACTCCTTGTTGTTCGGGATAGCGGTCCACCAGTTGAACAGCCAGTCCTGGGTAAGACAGGTCTGGGTATTGGCGATTCCGCCAATCTCGTCGTCAACGTTGACATACCCCTTCTCGCCCCACTCGGCCATCATCGTGCAGTACTGCTCGAACTCAGGGGTCTGGATCGTGTTGATCATCTCGTTGGTCTTCTGGTCAACTCCGATGAGAGACAGCAGGCCGTTGTCGATGCAGTCGAACCTGTCCAGGTAGAAGCGGTAGAACATGGCGGTTCCGGCGAAGACGAAGGGATACTTGATCTTGCCGACGGCCTTGGCCATATAGGGCTCCAGAGCCTTGAGCTTGTCATAGGTCGTAGTTCCGGTATTCTCAATCTTCTTCATGTCCACGCCGCCAATCTTGTCAGCCGCAGAAAGAAGAACCTTGATCATGTAGCCCTCGGCTCCTTCCTTGTAGACGGGGACGAACAAATCCTTTCCGTCATAGCGGGCAGCCTCCCAGTACCATGCGGGCATGGAATTCCAGAGCCTGGTTCCGGGCAGCAGATTGGTCAGGTCGTAGGCCGCATTTCCCTTGTTCAGGTCATTCGTTCCTATCGTGGACCACCAGTTGGCCGTCCACAAGAGGTCTACCTCGCCTCCGGCCAAAGCCATGTTGGCCTTGTCACCGTACTCACCGTTCATGATGTCACGGATGCTTACGACATAGTCCGCTCCAAGCTCTCCCAGGCGGACGTTGATAGCGTCCTCGACGGCCTTGACTTCTTTCTCGTCCACTGATCCCGTGTTGTACGTGGCGCGGTAAATCTTGACGGTCCTCTTACCGCTGGAAGCGGCAGATCCAGAGCCGGAGCCAGATGCCGCAGCAGAACCAGAGTCTTTCTTTCCGCCACAAGACGCGAATGAGAAAGCAAGAAGGGCCGCCGCAGAAACGGCAAGGGTCTTTGCAAACAATTTCTTCATATGATAATTCCTCCTATATCATACTGTGCTATATATATTACAACGTTGTAGTTCCAAGTTTCAAGCCCGGAGCAGCTACAACCGAATACCTTGGGAAATCCCAAACCATACAATAGTGCGATAGTGCGATTGGAGACGGCCCGTCCGCACAAACCGGCTGAAATTCCAGCTCAACCACGCGGGCAGGCCACTTTCGGGGAACCTTACCCCTTGACGGAACCAACCGTAAGCCCCTTGATGAAATACTTCTGAAAGAAGGGGTAAGCGATGATGACCGGTCCTATGACGACTATAACCGTCGCCATCGTAGCAGAATACTGAGGGATCGTCCCTCCCATTGCCTGCAGAACCGCGGACGGAATGTTCTTGTTATTCAGCATCATCTCTATGGACTTCTGTATGTTTATGAGAAGCAGCTGAAGGGGTTTCTTCGCATTCGTCTCTATGTAAAGGTATGCGTTCTGCCAGTCGTTCCAGTAGCCGGTCGCCATCATGAAGCCGACAGCGGCAAGCGAGGGCTTCATCAGCGGCAAAGTTATCTGGAAGAAAGTCCTGTACTCCCCGGCCCCGTCAATCCTGGCAGCATCCATCAGCTCCTCGGGAATCGAGTTGGCTATGAAGGTGCGCAGGATGATGACGTTCATCGTAGTGACGCAGAGAGGCAGGATAAGCAGGAGCATGTTGTCCTTCATGTGGTAAGTCGAAGTGAATACCATATAGTTGGACAGCTGGCCGCCCGAGAAGAGCATGGGAATGAGCAGATATATGGAAAAGAATTTCCTCAGCGGGAACTCGCGCCTGCTCAAAGAGTAGGCAAACATGCTCATAACGAACAGGCCGAAAAGAGTTCCTGCCACCGTGACAAAAATCGTCACCGCATAGGAAACGCGCAGCTGTTCACCGAAGCGCAGAACGGCGTTCATACCTGACAGAGACCACTCCGCCGGGAAATACGTGAAGCCCGTTGTCGTTATGACTTTCTCCGCCGTGAAAGCCGAGATTATCACCAGCAGAATCGGCAGGGCACAGAAAGCGGTATAAAGGACAAGGCAGAAGCCCAGAATTGACTGCCCCGCATAGCTCACATCCCTTTTCCAGTTTGTCTTTGGCATCTCAAAACCTCCATCAATTAAAAGAGCGCGTCATCGGGATTCAGCTTCTTGACCACGCCGTTGGCGAAGAGCAGGAGCAGGAGTCCCACGACGGACTGGAAGAACGTCGTTGCGGCAGTGAAGCCGAAGTTCGCGTTCTTCATGATGGCGTTGAGGACGTAGGAGTCTATAACCTGCGTCGTGTCATACAGGATGCCCGTATTGCGGGTGACCTGATAGAAAAGTCCGGTGTCAGACCGCATTATGCCTCCGACGGACAAAAGCAGCATAACCGTTGTCATAGGAATCAGGGCAGGAAGCGTGATGTAGCGTATCTGCTGCCACTTGTTGGCCCCGTCAATCTTGGCGGCCTCATAGAGCGACTGATCCACTCCGGCCAGCACGGACATATACAGGACAGACCCGTAGCCGACGGAATTCCACATCTTGACTATCGTAAGGATATGCGGCCAGTACTGGGGGCTGCGGTAGAAAGGGATTTTTCCGCCCAGCAGGTTGTTGACGATTCCCGTTCCGGAGCTGATATAGGCCATGACGATGAACTGGACGGCGGCATAGGAAACGAACACCGGTATTATCATGATGGTCTGCATGAACTTGCCGGCCTTCTTGAATACGTACTGGTCTATCGCGATGGCAAGGACGATATTAAGGAAAGTTCCCAGCGCGGTAAATATCGCATAGTACATCAGCGTATTGCGCGTGATGCGGGTAAAGTCGCCCCTGGACTGGAAGAGGAACTTGAAGTTGTCAAGCCCGATAAAGGGACTGCCCCAAATTCCTTTTGTATAGTCAAATTTCTTGAAGGCAAGGACCAGCCCCGCCATAGGAATATAGTTGAAAAACAACAGGACAAGGACGGCAGGGAGGGCCATCACCAGATATGCCCTATGCTTCCACGTATCCTTCAAGAATTGGTTCATCGGTACCTCCGCATTGTTTTTAACGAAAACGTTTTAGTCATAGTAACTTTTACCTATGGTAGCATAGAGTTATAAAGCTGTCAAATTTTATTTTTTAAGTAGCTAACTTAAGCGGTTGCCTCTACATTCCTCCATTCAACAGCCTGACCAGGGCCCGCTTGCGGAAGAAAGCCACTCCGTAGCAGCGCACCTGGGTATACCCATAGTCGCACAGGCCGTCGGCGTATTTCATTTCTGCTATCTGCTTGATGGCCGTCTTGCAGTCTTCTTCCATGTCCGACTCCCTGACAGACCTTTTGGCTTCTATTATCATGGCACGGCGGTTCTTCTTGTCTTTGAGCAGTATGTCCGGCCTTCCCAAGCCTTTTTCTTTGTTCGATTGAATCTCATAGCCTATTCCCGTGAAAACCCCGGTCAGGAATGCATGATAGTAGTCTTCATGGTAGTCGTTGTAGCTTATCGTGTTCCACAAGAGGTCGGATACAATCTTTGACGCAGCATCCCCATCGCCCTCCCAGAGGGCCTTGAGCAGCCCGTCCACGGCAGAAGTGTCGAGCGTGTCCTGAAAGTGCTGTGCCACCGCCCCCTGGAATATGGCAGACACTTCCCTGTTGGGAATCTTCAGGCTCACGGAGTTTCCCCGCTCCGCAGGGTCGGCCTTGGTCACATAGCCGGTCATCAGAAGGACACTCCAAAGGTTGTCCTCGGAAGCAGTGAGCGTGTCGTATGTCAGGCCGTCCGAGACGGTCTGCGTGACCGTCCCCCCGTTCATCAGGGTCTCGAACTTGTCGGAAACGTCAAAGTCCGTCCGGTCCACAAACGAAAGGAGGACTCCGTTGTGGCTGGTGTTTCCCCAGTAGTTCTTGGGGAGGGCCGCACGGATGTTGTTCAAATCCGACAGGTAACTCATCACGTCCCAAGGACAGTAGACGTGGCTGGTTCCGAAAACGTAGCCGTCGTACCATTCCCGTATCACATCGGCGGCAGTCTCCAGGCCGGCGGCACCGAGCATCTTTCCCACCTCTTCCTCCGAAAAGCCGAAGTAGCGGCTGAAACGCTCGTCCATCACGGAATAGGAAGCGAAGTTGTTTGTACCGGTAAAAATGCTCTCCTTGGCTATCCTCAGGCAGCCCGTGACGACGGCGAATTCCAGAAACTCGTTGTCCTTGAGTGATGAGCTCATCAGCCCGCGTATCACGTCCAGCATCCTCGCGTAGAAGCGGTTCTCTGGCGTGTTCTTCTCGCTCGCCCTCGCCAACGGCACGTCGTACTCGTCAATCAGCAGGATGACTTTCTTGCCGTAAACAGTATACAGCATACGCATCAGGGTCTTGAGGGAATCTTTCACGTCGTCTATGTCGGCGGTCTTTGATTTTAACCTTGAGAAAATCGCCCGGTCATCCTCGTCAAGTGTAGTATTGGATAAAGCCGGAACCAGATTCTTGCACAGATTTGCCAGCGCCGTCCTGAGCATCTTGAATGCGTCCTCGAAGCCCTCACCCTCCGCATCCTTGAGCGACAGGAAAATGACGGGCCGCTGGTTCATCCACTCCTTGCAGAGGTCTCCGTGGCGCATGATGTCCAGCCCCTCAAAGATGGCATGACTGTCCTTGCGGATGTCAAAGAAGTTGGCCAGCATGCTCATCGTCAGCGTCTTGCCAAACCTGCGCGGACGAGTGAAGAGAGACACCTTGTTTTTTGTCGTGGCTACAAGCTCGTAAATCAGTTCCGTCTTGTCAACGTAATAATCTTTCTCTGTTCGGATTTCCGCAAAGTCCGACTTTCCCACGCCTACGGTGAATTCCATGCATCTTCCTCCTGACATCACCCTTCCAATCCCTATGCTAGCACAGGAAAGGCAGATTTTCAAGAAAGCCCCCCCTTTGAAAGTGAAAGCGGCCCTAGCCGTAACGGACGGCGCGGCTAGTGGGAGGTGAAGTAGCCGGGGGAGGACGGACCGCCGTCGATGCGGGCGTAGGTCTTGTCTGTCGGGTTGCCGGCATCCGTGGAAGTGCCCGCCCCGCCGACAAGGCTGTTGCAGCCGACGAACATCTCGACACTGTATGCAACCGAGCCGGTCACGAACGACGCGGACGACGCATAGATGGTCACCAAGGAGGAACAGCCCTGGAACATGCTTGACATAGACGTCACTCTAGACGTGTCAAAGCCGCTCAGGTCAAGGTTAGTCAGGCTGGAGCAGTTTCTGAACATGCTTTCCATGCTCGTCACTTTTGACGTGTCTAAGCTGCTCAGTTCAAGGCTCGTCAGGCCGGAGCAGCCATAGAACATGCTGCCCATCACAGACACGTTGGATGTGTCGAAACCGCTTACGTCGATGCTCGTCAGGCCGGAACAATTCCTGAACATGCTGCCCATGTTCGTCACGTTGGATGTGTCGAAGCCGCTTATGTCGAGCGCCGTCAGGCCTTCGCAGCTATTAAACATGCCGTGCATATCCGTCACGCTTGACGTGTTCCAGCCGCTTACATCTATGCTCGTCAGGTTTTCGCAGATGGAGAACATGCCGTTCATATCCGTCACACTGGACGTGTCCCAGCCGCTCAGGTCAAGCGCCGTCAGGCCGGTGCAGTCGGAGAACATGCTTTGCATGTCCGTCACACTGGACGTGTCCCAGCCGCTCAGGTCAAGCTCCGTCAGGCCTTCGCAGCAGACGAACATGTTCTTCATATCCGTCACGCTGGACGTGTTCCAGCCGCTTACGTCAAGCGCCGTCAGACCGGAGCAAGCGTGGAACATGTCTGTCATGTCCGTCACGCTTGACGTGCTCCAGCCGCTCAGGTCAAGCTCCGGCAGGTCTTCGCAGCCGAGGAACATACTGCTCATATTCGTCACGCTGGACGTATCCCAGCCGCTGAAGTCAAGCGCCGTCAGGCCGGAGCAGCTATTAAACATGCTGCCCATATTCGTCACGCTGGACGTGTCCCAGCCGCTTACGTCAAGCTCCGGCAGATCGCAGCCTTCGAACATACTCTCCATATTCGTCACGCCGGACGCATCAAAGCCGCCCAGGTCAAGCTCCGTCAGACTGTTGCCGCTGAACATGTAGCTCGTATCCGTCACGCCGGACAGGTCAAAGCCGCTCAGGTCTATGCTTTCAAAGCCACACCATTCAAACAGGTGGCTTGCGTCCGCCCCCAGCGGAATCAGCGCGCCCTCCTCGACTCCTTCCGCATAGTAGCGGACGGCATCCCCGTCCAGCCAGGCGACCACCTGGACTTCCGACCCCGCGTCCGAAAGGCTGTAGGTCTCCGTCCCTGCCGGGGGCGGGGTCAGGGAAGGCCCGAAGCCCGCTACCGCTACATCGGCGTCCCAACACGGCTCCAATATCGCGTAGAGGGTCTCATTAATCGTGCTTCCCGCCATCATGGTGACGGGAAGGATGACCGCCCCCGATCCGGGTTCAGGCTCCGGCTCTGGTTCGGGTTCCGGTTCGGGTTCGGGTTCCGGCTCCGGTTCGGGTTCGGGTTCCGGTGCTGGCTCGGGCACAGGACTGCCGCCTGACAGGCTGACGCTGAACTGGCTGCCACCGGCCTGCACGACCTGGGTCTTGCTGCCGGAACAGAGGATGCCGCCTTCTGCA
>JAILON010000182.1 GCA_024690865.1 Treponema sp.
GTTATGGGACCCCGGGCGACAAAGTACTCCCGGTAGAGCTTCACCTGCGGGTAGATGTCCTTGAGTGCCTTCCGGACAAGCTTGATGTCCTTCGTTCCTGCCAGCTCCCGCTCAAAGTCCGTGCGGACTTTCTCGTGCTTGATGAGGGGAATGTCCTTCTCCTCAAGCTTGGCGATGTCCACGGCCTCCTCTCTCTTGATTTTCCCAAGAAGAGTCTCCTTGGAAAGCTTGCCCTCCGCCCCGTGGTCAGGCTTGAAACTGACGACAATGTGACGTACTTTCTCCTGCAGCTCCATGCGCGGGACGGCCATGGGAGGTACTTCTATCCTGTTTTTCTGGGACCGGGCGTTGAGCGTCGAAATCTCCCTTACCAGCGACGGGTCTATGAGCGCGATTACTGATGCGTCCAGCGCGTGATGGCGGTGGTCGTAGCGGTTCTTCTTGTATTCGCCGATCTGCTCCTCTTTCAGCTCAAAATGCGCAATCTCCTTGTCGTCTATCCGGCGCTTGAGGATGGAGTCAATCTCCCACTTGTCGCGCAGCAGTTTGGTCATTCCCCCGTTCACCGTCCACACTTTGTCACAGACGCTATGCAGGTACCTGAACGCCATCTTTGAAAGGTAGGCGTTGTCCGTCAGCTGACGGGTAATGAAACCGCTATCTTTCTCAAAGCTTTCCATCGCATCGACGGCAAAGCGACCGCGCTTGACGGGATTCCTGAGCTGGTTGGCCCGCTCAAGGATTCTTGCCCAGCTGTAGCCTGCCGGGCTGGAACCGAATGCCTCGTATGGCGAGCGTTCCTTCTTGAAGGCATTGCAGCTCGCGTGCGCTACGGTCAGGTTTGACTCTGCGTCCAGCAGCGTCCGGCTGTAGGGCAGGATGTGCTCTATTTCGATGTTCTTCGTGAACAGTTCTGCACCGGAAATCGTCTTGCCGCAGTACAGGCACCGCCTGGGCAAACCAGAAGCCCCGAGCTCCTCCCACAGGCGGAACTTCAGGCGGTCATTGCGGTTGGGATAGGAGATGCCGTAGCCTTCGCGGATGTTCTTGTTCAGTATTTCGTTCCGCTTCCTGTTCTCGTTCTGCTTCCTGACCATCGCGTCCTTTGCATCACGGCTTGCCTTCAGGTCCCGGGAAAGCTCCACGGCAACCTGCGCTGGCCTCCCGTATTCCTTTATGAGGGCGTTGACGACCGTGCGGGTCTGGTTGAGCGCGACATGGACTGTCGGGTTGCTGATTTTGCCGTACCTGCGCTCAGGCTTGTCCTCAGGCTCCGAGGGGTTGCCTCCCATTGTGGAGCCGACGAGAACCTTTCCGTAATAGGGAAGCAGGTCGTATTTCTCCACGCTTTGGTCGTCGTTGTAGCCGAGGACTTGTTTGGCGGTCGTATAGTTGCAGCCCAGCTCCTCCATCTTGTGAACCAGCCGTTCCGAAACTTCCCTGCAGAGCATTGTCGTTCCGGTCGGGAGCTGAACCTTTACGACGGACTCCTTCTGCTCGTCGCTGAGGGGGTATTTTGCGAGCATATCGAAGATTTCCTTGTCCTCGTCTGCCATAATGAGCTTTTCCACGATGGCATCCTGCTCTTCAAGAGGCAGCGTGTCCCAAAGCTCCCCGAAGCGGTTCTTGCTGCGGAGCTTCACTGCGGTCGAGTTTCCGTTCAGGCTTGTCCTGCTCTCGGACTCCAGGTTGAACGTGCAGGCAGGGGATAATTTCATGGCTTTCCTGAAAGCGTCGAACGTAACCTTGTCTTTCGTGTCCAGCAGGGCAACAAGCGTCTTCTCGTCGTCTTCCGAGAGAGGAATTTTCTGCCCGCGCTCATTTTGATAATCCATGTTGCGGATTTCCTGAAGCATGCGGAGCCTCTGGGAGCAGGGCATGGCCTTGAACGTGCGCTCCTTGTCCGCCATGTACTGGCATTTGCCACGCTCCTGCGGCTTCAGCGGCCGCTGGAAGAAAACAGCATCATACAGTGCATCCCAGTCCAGCGTTTTGTAGAATGGCTCCTGCACGGCACGTATTGCGTTGAATTCGTCAACGTACATCTGCCTGAGCGGGTAATACGACATCCTCCCCGGGACAAAGCGGATTCCATGGTTCTTGTCCTGGTTCTTCCATAAGAATTCCCCGAGCGTCCTGCAGCCGGAGTCCTTGACGGACTTTGAAAGCTCATTGCTCATATCGGCCTGGGAAAGCTTTTCCCCGGACTTTGAGGCGACAGGCTCATCTTTGTCAGTAGCGTCCTTGCGGTTACTCTTGAATCCCCGCCTGACCGAAAGGTTGAACAGGACGCGGGCAAGCTCATGCGGCTCAAGCTTCTCGTCGAGTGCCTTGATACGGAGCTGGTAGGGATTCAGAAGTTTAAGCTTCCGCGCCTCATCCTTGCCTGCCGGGAACAGGCCCTGCTCCTGCAAAAGGCGGAACATTGCCCGCCTGCGGAGCTTGCGCCGGTAAATCAGCTTGCGCTGGCCGCGCGCTATTCTCCGTGCCACCGCAAGGGGTTCTTTTGTCTTGGGGTCGCGCCCGTCCGAGAATATGCGCACCCCCATATCGACAAGCTCGCACGATTCATTCCCGTTGTCCAGGGAATAGACCGCCCACCCGATGGAATTAGTTCCCAAATCAAGACCAAGACGATAATTCATAACATTATTATAACACTTAAACTGGATGTGTGAAAGCAAAATCATAGAGGTAGCCAGTGTCCATTCCAGGAAGGGGCAAAAAAATTTGACACGCAACCTTGATTGTGGTATAGTGAATATACTGATTAATTTATCTTGTCAACCTGCTAACAAGGAGCCTTATGGCTCCGCAAAATGCTTTTATATTCATCAGGAATATAAATAGTTCACATGAGAAAAGAGAGCTACGGCTCTCTTTTTGTTTTTTAAATTCCCGACGGACATAGAATCCCAGGATGCGCTCGCACTGGACGTTCTTTATCATGTTCATCTGAGACAGCCGCTTCTCCGTGAATTTCTGGTCGCATGGCACGGTGAGCGTAATCTCGCGGATTTCCTCGACGCACTTCCGTATTTCCGGCGTGAGGATGCCGCGTGGCCTATTCGAGCGACAGGGAGACTTCTCCGCTTGTCAGTTCCCGCTCCGTTCCGTCTGCGGTCTTGACCAGGAGGCCCAGGTTTTTCCCTATTCCCAGGACGCGGGCGGTATAGCGGCTCCGTTCGTCGCCGACGAGGGGTATGACCGTGACGTTCCTGCCCGTCAGGATGGAGCGGGCGGCGTATTCGTCCCGTATGTTCTCCCCAGCGGTCAGTATGCGGAGGACCTGTGCCATGCAGGCGGCGAGGAGGCGGGGGCGGGTGACGGAAGCGGCCCTGTCTGCGGGGCAGCCAAGCCGTACGGCTTCGTCCGCCAGCCCCCCGGCCTTTGACGAAAGCTCTTCGGGGAAGCTGCTTCCCGCCCGGATGTTGATTCCTATGCCGATGACGGCCGCCTGTACTGCCGGGGGGTTCGGGGTGGACCCGTCGTCCGTCGCAGGGGCCGCGTCGGACGCGGCTGCGGGGGCCCAGCCTTCGGTCAGGATGCCCGAGACCTTCTTGCCACCGACATAGACGTCGTTGACCCATTTGATGCCGCTCCGTATGCCGTAGAGCGCGTCTACGGCGCGGCATACGGCTACCGCCGCCGCCGCCGTGATCCTGCCGGGGTCAGTCAAGCCCCCCCGGGGAATATAGATGAAGCTGAAGTAGATGCCGCTTCCATCCGGCGACCAGAAGCGGCGGCCCACCCGCCCCCGCCCCGCGGTCTGCGAAGCTGCGGCCACGAGCGTGAATGCCAAGTCCCTGCCCCTGCACGTAAGCCTTCCGCCCGCGTCCAGCAGGGGACCGGAAGAAGCCGGGCCGTCTCCTGCCTGCACCGTGCATGTTGGCAGGCTTTCCGCGTCCAGCAGGGACAGGAGCCGCGTGTTCGTGCTGTCCGTCTCGTCCAGCAGGGTCACGCGGTCCGCAGGCAGGATGCGGGGACCGTCCAGCCCCAGCCGTGCGGATTCCTCCGTGAACGCCTCGTAAAAGTTTTTGAGAGTGAAGACGTCCTCCGTTCCGCCGGATTCCGCCTTCGGGGCTGGATCCGTGCAGGAACATGGGGATGCCGTCTGTCCGGGGGCTGCCATCACAGCATCGCGTCCAGCTGGTCCACCAGCGATTTGAAGGTGTCGCAGGCGGCCTGTACCGGCGCGGGGCTTTCCATGTCCACTCCGGCGACGCGCAGGCTTTCGATCGGGTAGCGGGAGCCGCCCGACTTGAGGAAGTTGAAGTAGTCCTCCCGTTCGGCCGCTCCGCCTTCGGTCACTCGTTTGGCCAGGGCCAGGGCGGCGGATATGCCGGTGGAGTATTTGTATACGTAGAAGGCATTGTAGAAGTGCGGGATGCGCAGACCCTCCAGGTCGCTTTCCGCCTCGAACACCATTTCGGGACCGAAGTACTTTTCAAGGAGGCCCCGGTAGATGGAGCGGAGCGTTTCGGTGCTGAGCGGCCTGTCCTCCTGTTCCACCGCCTCGTGGCAGGCCAGTTCGAATTCGGCGAACATCGTCTGCCGGTGCAGGGTCGCCAGTATGTCAGACGTCCTCGTGGCGATCAGGTATTTCTTCATGGCCTCGTCCTTTGCGTTCTTCAGCAGGTACTCGAAGACCAGCTCCTCGTTGAATGTGGAGGCTGTTTCGGCTTCGAAGATCGTGTAGTTGTAGCACATGAAGGAATTGTTGTTGACGGAGTACCATGAGTGCATGGAATGTCCGCCCTCGTGTGCCATCGTGTACACATCGCGCAGGCTCGTGTCCTTGTAGTTCAGAAGGATGAAGGGGTATCCGTCGTAGCATCCGGACGAGAAGGCACCGCTCCGCTTGCCCTTGTTCTCGTAGCGGTCGCACCAGCCGCCCATCAGGCCGCCGCACAGCCTGTCGGTGTATTCCGTTCCGAGCGGTGCCATGGCTCCGCGCACGATTTCGACCGCCTCCTCGTAGCTGGTCTTGAAGGCGGGCTTGGGGGCCAGCGGTACGTACACGTCCCAGTGGCGCAGTTCGTCCAGCTTGAGGACGCGCTTGCGCAGCGAGTAGTACTTGTGCAGGCTGTCCAGGTTGGAGTTGACCGTCGCGATGAGGTTCCTGTAGACGGTGACGGGCACCTTGTCCTTGTAGAGGGCGGCTTCAAGCGAGGAACCGTAGCCCCTGGCACGGGAGCGGAAGATGTCGTCCGCGACCGATCCTGCGTAGAGGGCCGCGATGGTGTTGGCATGCGAGGCGAACTGGGCGTAGAACTTGCCGTAGGCCTCTTTCCTGACGGTCCTGTCGGGGTTCTCCATGAAGTCGCTGTAGGTGCTGTGGGTCAAAGGCATGTCCGTGCCGTCCACCTTTACCGTTCCGAACTCCATGTCCACGTTGGTCAGGAGGGAGAACGCGTTGGAGGCGGTCTCGCCGCTTTCCATCTGCAGGGCGAGGATCTTTTCCTCCTTTTCGCTCAGGATGTAGGGCTTTATGTGCAGGGCCTTCTGTATGTATACCCGGTAGGCATCGAAATCTTCTGCCTGTATCCACTTGTGTATCTTTTCATCGGGAATGGCGAGCAGCTCCGGATCCCAAAAGCTGGTGGCGGCCACGTACTGCGTATATGCCATCAAGGCCCGCTTCTGCATTTCCTGCGCCTTCGCGTCGCCCTGGTCCGCCTCGTGCATCAGGCTGGCGTAGTGGTGCACCCGCTCCATCACGTGGTCCACCGCCTCAAGCGACTTGAGGGCGTCCAGCAGTTCGTCCGGGCCGTCGGCCAGGTGGCCCCTGTAGGACAGGACATTTTCGGTCATGTGGGGAATCCGTTTCAGGTCGGCTTCCCATTCGGCGTTGTCCTCATATAAAACCGTCAGGTCCCACTTGTCGCTGGCGGGAACGTCTTTTCTCAAGGGTATTTTCTCTTTGCTCATGCCTCCAGTGTAGCACGAACGGGGGCTGTGGGGCAATTGCACGCACGTGGGCGCCGTGTTTTTTTACGTGATGCGGCACGGTGCGGACGCCCGACGGGAAGTGGACCGGTGCAGCACCTGAAAAAGCACGGCGGCTTTTGCCGCCATGCTTTTGCAATCTGCCCAGTTTTCCCTGTTCCGATGGGCCTGCGGAATTACGGACGGCGGTAGCTTTCCGTCGGTCCCAGGTATGACGCGGGCGGCTCCATTCCCTCCGGGAAGAGGACGAGCTTTTCCAGCACGAGCGTGGGGCACAGTGCCCAGAAGCGGAGGCTGTTGGCCCCCTTCCTGCACTGCACGGTCGTACGCCGCTTCTGGATGTTTTCCTCCGCTCCCTGAATCCACTCGTCGCTGAAGTAGGTGACGAAGGTCTTTTTGTCCACCATGTTGAGCAGGCGCGGCTGCTCTCCGTTCAAGGCGACGGCGTACTCCATCACGTTGTCGATTTTGGGCGGGTTGGTCGGCGAGAAGTAGAACTCCAGCGTGTATACCCCCTCGGCCTCGGCGAAGAACGTGTATTCCAGCCAGGGAATGTCCTTGTCCGCGAGCGTGAAGGGCGCATGGAATGCGGGCAGGACCTTCATCGCGGATGCGGTGCGGCCGTATCCTGCAAGATGTGTGAAGGCGTAGGGTGCGGCGTCGTGCTTCCCGCTGTACCTGTCCGCCAGCATGGAGATGTAGCCTTCGGACTCGTAGTAGCTGTTGTCCGCCGGTGCGGCGGGCAGGCTTTCCGCGGTGCGGGCGGGGAAGTGCAGCTTCATGTGGCTGAAGGCCGTATCCACGCTGACCGTGGCCGTCCCCCTGCCGCCCGCCTCGGCGAGCTTCTTGCGGTCTATCGTGACTACCAGCGTGTCGTGCCGGTGCAGGGCGGTTCCCTTCTCGTGCGAAAGCGAGAGCCAGGGGCTGTCGGAAGCGAGCGTATACGGGATGGGGCTTTCGTTCGACGGCGCCAGGTGCACGGCAAAGCGTTCCCGAGCAGGATTCATGAAGGCCTGGACGGTCATCTCCTTTTCGGAGTAGTCCGTTCCCACCAGGTATTCCTCCCGGTCCTCCGGGTTCACGATGAGGCGGGGCTTTTTGGAGGGGTATATGTGGACGAGCGGCGGCTTCTTGTCGTCCTCGTCGTTCCAGTGGTCAAAGCCGATGTGCTCGGAAAGGCCGAAGCCGTAGAAGCGGCCTCCGTCCACCGCATGGTAGCTGTCGGTCAGCTTCTGGTCAAAGTCCAGGTACTCGGCGACCTTGTCGGCCCAGTCGTTCGCCTCGGCGCGGTTCTGCCGGGCATAGAGCTGGTTCCTCGCGGACGCGATCCAGAGGCGGGACACGTTTGCCGAACCGACGGCGGAATAGTAGACCAGTTCCCAGAAGGCCCCCTCGATGGGCTGGGGGCAGTGCGAGAGCAGTTCGTTCGCGCTCCTGATGATTTCCTCCGACCTGGCGAACAGTTCGTCCGCCTCGCCGAAGTGGGTGGGGTCGTAGGTGTCCGCCTTCAGCCGTTCGGTCCTGCAGCGGGCCATCAGCGAGGTGTAGTCCTGCACGAGCCTTTCCATCTGCTGCATGTCCTTTTCGACGAACCATCCAGCAAACTGCTTGTAGAGCCAGTCATGCGTCCACGCCTGCGTGTTGCAGGCGGCGGGCGAGCCGTACTTGTCGTAGTCGTAGGCCATGTCCATGAAGTAATTGAGCGGGAACTCAAGGAGGCCCATGTCCCCGACGTTGACGATCCACACGTCGCGGATGCCCCACTCGTAGGCGGCGGTCAGCTGCTCCCAGGCGCGGGGCAGGTAGTTCTCGTTGACCCACTCGTAGCAGTGCGGGCCGCCGTGGAAGTCGAAGTGGTAGTAGAGGCCGAGCCCCCCCTTGTGCTTCCGCATGGACTCGTCGGGAAGGGCGCGGAGGATGCCGTAGTTGTCGTCGGTCATCATAATCGTCACGCCGTCGAGCAGGTCCGTGTCCTTGAGTCCGGGCGTGTCCTCGGTGCCGAAGTAGAACTTGTCCACCTCGCTGAACATGACGAGCAGGCGGGGTATCTTGTACAGGTTGGGGTTCACCTCGTCCTTCATCAGCGCGTACTGGGTCACCAGTACGTCCTTGAGCAGGTCGATGTTGTCCTTGAGCGTGGCCTCCCGGCCGAGTATCGCGCTGTCGCATTCGCCGCGCATTCCTATCGTGTAGATGTTCTCAAAGTCCCTGTTGCGCCTCAGGCCGTCGCGCCAGAAGCGGGTGATTCCCTCCCGGCAGTGCTGGAAGTTCCACTCGTCGCCGTATTCCTTGGTCGTATTGCGGTAGTGGCGGTGCTCCTCGCCCGCACGGCAGCAGGGTTCGTGGTGGCTCGTGCCCATGACCACGCCGTACTCGTCGGCAAGCTCCGCGTTCTTGAGCCCCGGTCCGTCCCAAGAGAAGACCGCGGACCACATCGCGGGCCAGAGGTAGTTGCCCTTCATGCGCAGCAGCATCTCGAAGACGTGCTCGTAGCAGAGGGCGTTGGGACCGCCGAAGCGCTTGAGGCTCCAGTTGCCGAAGGCGGGCCACTCGTCGTTTATGAAGAAGCCGCGGTACTTGACCGACGGCTCGCGGGAGACCATGCTGTGCTCTGGAGTGAAGTCGAATTCTTCCCTGCGCGCGGGCAGTACGTCGGAAAAGTCCACGAGGGGGGAAACGCCCAGCAGCTCCGAAATGTGGAAGAGACCGTATATCGTGCCCCGCTTGTCGCTGCCGGCGATGACGATGGCTTCCTGTACGTTGGGGAAGTCGGCGAAGGGCTGCTTTACGACGAAGAAGCCGAACACCTCCCACTTCCCGCGTATTGCGGCCAGGTCGATCTTGCCGGTCTTCTCAAGTTCGTCCAGGATCTGGCTCCTGTCCACGCTGCCGAACACGACCGCATCCTTCCGCACATCCGCAAGCGAGTGCGATTCGGCGGGCATGAAGCCGAATACCCGCTCCACGTCCTTCATGACCTTGCGGCCGATCTTCTTCACTCCGGGGAACGCGCCCTCGTCGCTGACGAAGCACAAGTCCTGTGCAAGCTCAAGGTTGCTTATCTTCATATACTGGTCCTCCTCGTTTCTGGTTCCTGGGTCCGGGAGCATGTTTCAAGGGCGTCCGCGGCGAATGCACGGGGCCTCTTGAAGCTGCCTTTCTAGTTCGATTTGAAGTATTCCGGGTACTTCTGCCTCAGTTCCTTCTCGTCAATGAACATTCCGTTGATGTGGTTTGCGTATTCCTTCCTAGTCTTTTGGACGTCCTTCTGCTTTATCGCATCAAGGATGGCCCGGTGCTCGGTGATGATCCGCCTCGTGTTGGATATGTGCAGGCGCAGGGTGCGGAAGCGGGCGTGGTGGATGTTCATCAACTGGACGGTGTAGTAGCAGAGCATCCTGTCCGCTATCTTGTACATGGTCTGGTGGAACTTGTTGTCGAATTCCATGAACTTTTCAAAGTTCTCCTTGCCGAAGTAGAACTCCTGCAGGACGACGTTTTCCTCCAGGCTTTCTATGTCCGCCGCCGTCGCCTTCTCGCAGGCAAGCTCCGTCACGGCCCCTTCTATGGCGGCCCGTATAAAGGAAGATTCTTCGACCAGCTTCATGTCTATGAGGCTGACCAGGCTGCCCCGCTGGGGGATGACCTCGACTATCATGGTCTTGGCAAGTTCCTGAAGGGCCTCGTGGACCGGCGTGCGGGAGATGTTCAGCTGTCCGGCGATCTCCTGCTCGCTTATCATGCTGCCCGGCTTCAGCTCCAGGGAGATTATGTTTTCCTGCAGGACGCGGAGGGCGAAGTCGTGGTTCGTCTCCCTGTCCAACTTTTCGGGAATCGTCATGCTTTTAGGATAAACCCGTTTTGTCCAGCTGTCAACTAGTATGCAAGTTTGCCTGTTTCGTTTAGCTTAAGGAAAAATGGGGGTGCGGGAAAAGGGGCGGGGTTTGAATACTAGTATGCGACCAAGGAGCCTCCCGCATCCCTGCCGCCGTTGGTGCCTGCCGGTATACAGTCCTATTGTCCTTCCGTAAGGAACGCGACGATTGGCTCGACATATTGTATGTCGGATATGTCGTACGAATGGTCGATGAGCTTTCCCACTTCCCGCTGCTTTCCGTCTTTCGAATTCTGCAGCATCTTCACGAAGGCCTTCATGGCAAGCTTTGAAGGCAGCTTCATCTTGTCATAGTCGATCCCGCCCTGGCAGTAGAAGGCCGTGACGTATTGCCTTTGTTCGTCCGTCAGGACCTTTCCCATTGCGACGGAGACGTCGGGACTTTCGTTCGGACTGCCTCCGACGGCGACGAGGGCGAGTTTCTTTCCTTTTAATCCGCGCGCCTTGTCTAGGAACCAATTCGCCTTGACCACTTTTCCAGCCATGAACCAGCCGGCATATACGACGGCATCGTAGGCGGCAAAGAAGGCCGCGTCTTTTTTCTGGACGTCCTTCAGGTCGAATATGTCTGCCTGTGTTTTTTCGGCAATCCATCCTGCGTAGCGCTTTGTAAATCCCGTTTGCGATGTGTAGACGACCAGTGTTTTCATAGTCCGCGGCAACTCCTCAGAAATCTTCCATAATATATTGCTCTAATATATTGCTCTATAAATGTAATGTGTTGCCTCTGTGCTGTCAACGGAGGCAGTCTGGCGCAGTGCCGCAGTCCGTCCGTCATATTGCCAGAGCCAGTTCGGCTTATTGCCAGAGTCTCTCCGGCACATTGCAAAGCCAGTTTGGCTTATTGCCAGAGCCTCTCCGGCACATTGGCAGATTGACTCCGGCATATTGCCAGAGTCTCTCCAGCACATTGGCACAGCCTCTCCGGCACATTGGCAGAGTCAGTCCGGCATAGTGCCGTGCGCGTCACAAGTGCGGCTCGATGTGCTTCCTGATGAAGTCAATCCTGTCGAACACGGTCGGCTTGAAGTAGGATGCCACCGCGACGACGGTTTCCTTTTCGGGATTGATGTAGATGACGTTTCCGCTGTTTCCGATGGCGGCATAGATGTTCTTCGTGCGGTCGATGATCCACCACAGGTAGCCGTATTCCATTTTCTGGAAATGCCTGCCGGTTTCCACCCGGGGGACGGACAGCTCCCGTATCCATTCCGGGGAAATCAGCAGCCTGTCTGCATGCCGGCCTTTGTTCAGGCACAGCAGGCCGACCTTTGCCATGTCCTCGGCGGACAGGCACAGCCCGTAGCCCGGCGTTCCCAGGCCCTGGGGGTCGCTGAACCAGACGTTTTTCTTGGGGTGTTTTTCAATCGTAAACTGCCTGTGCTCCTCCGCGGTCTTTGCGATAAAGTTTGTGTGCCTCGCGATGCCCAGCGGCTCGAACAGGTGTTCGTTTGCATAATCGACGGTCTTCATGCCCGTTGCCTTGTACAGGATTCCTGACAGGATGTGGAGGCAGACGGTCTGGTAGCTGAACTCGCCGGTCAGCCCTTTGCGCCCGCCTAGGAAATCGAGCGATGCGTATGTCCAGTTGTCGCTGGAGCATACCTTTGTCCACGGGTCGCTCCTGCATTTGTAGGGGGCGGTCATGGTCAGCAGCTGCCGTATGGCAACCTCGTGGATCGTCTTTTCCCCCCGCTTGACGGTGTACTCCGGGAAGTAGTCCAGCACCTTGTCGTCAATGCTCTGTATCTGCCCTTTGTCCAGGGCGATTCCGACGAGCAGCGACATGATGCTTTTTGTCGCGGACATGATGTGCGTGCAGTCGTCCGTTTTGTAGCCGTTCCAGCAGTCGGAATACAGCTTCGCGCCGCCTTTGTAAGCGGCAATCTGGCAGATGTTCGGCTGTTCCCGCGCTATCAGCTCGTGCAAGCCTTCTGTATTCATGCAATCAATCCTCCTGCGATGCTTTTGCTGCGTGGAGTATGGTATTTGATTTTTAATGTGTCAAGAATGAAGCTTGTTCAAACGGGCCTTTCAAACAGGCCGGGCGGCGGGGGTTCGTGTTCTAGTTGTCAGCTAGTATGCAAGTTTGCAAATTTTGCTTGACATCGAAAAAAACCGTGATACAATGGAATTTGAGGAGCTTGAATACTAGTATGCGAGTTTCTCCACGGCTCCGCCCGCTGGCGGTGCAGATTAGGAAAGTGGGGTCTGTATGGTAAAAAAGAAGACTGTCGTGGAATACCTGAGGCGCAACTGGCAGTACTATGCGATGATGCTGATTCCTGTCATCTACTACCTGGTGTTCCGTTACGTGCCCATGGCGGGCAACATCATCGCGTTCAGGCGCTACCGCGCCGGGCACAGCATCTTCGGCGACGAGTGGAGCGGGTTCAAGTACTTCCGCCAGTTCGTCGGCGACCTCACCTTCTGGCGCGCGTTCAGGAACACCCTGACGCTGAACATCACCTACCTCCTCTTCCGCTTCCCGCTGACGCTGGTCTTTGCCCTCCTCCTGAACGAGATACGGATGTACAATGTGAAGAAGTTCGTGCAGACGGTCTCCTACCTCCCGCACTTCATCTCGATGATAATCGTCACGGGCATGATCCGCGAGCTGGTTTCGATGAACGGACCCATAAACCGCTTCCTGGCGATGTTCGGCATGGAGTCGATTTCATTCATCTCCAGCCCGGAATGGTTCACGCCGATTTTCGTCATCTCCGGGGTCTGGCAGAACCTCGGCTGGGGAACGATACTCTACCTGGCCGCCATGTCCGGCATAGACCCTTCGCTCTACGAGGCGGCGGAGGTGGACGGGGCCAACCACTTCCAGCGGGTCTTGCACGTGACCATTCCCTGCATCATGCCGACGATTGCGACCCTGCTCATTCTGGACATAGGAGGCCTTGTCGGTTCCGGCGGGGCGTTTGAGAAGGTATTCCTCCTGTACAACCCGATGACATACGAGAAGGCGGACATCATCTCCACCTTCGTGTTCCGCATGGGACTCGGTTCCGGCAACTACAGCTACGCGACGGCGGTCGGTCTCTTCGAGGGCCTTCTGAACCTGTTCCTCCTGACCATAGCGAACAAGGTTTCCAAAAAAGTCAGCGGCGCGAGCCTGTGGTAAGGGAGGAAAGAGAAAGATTATGGAAAAAAACAAATTGCCTGCGGCACGGCGCGTGCGCGAGTCGGCGGGCTACAAGATATTCAGCGGCATCAACGGAATCATCATGGTCCTCGTCTGCGTGGCGACCCTCTACCCCTTCCTGTACCTGGTGGCGCAGTCCTTCTCTTCGGAGGAGGCGATCATGCAGGGCCGGGTCGGAATCATCCCCGTGCAGTTCAGCGTGACGACCTACGTGTCGGTGCTCAAGAAGGGCGAGTTCATGCACAGCTACAAGAACACGCTGATCTACACCGTGCTGGGCACGGCCGCCTCGATGTTCTTCAGCTGCATGCTCGCATACCCCCTGTCCAAGGAGCGTCTCTGGGGAAGCAAGGGCGTGATGAAGTTCATCATCTTCACGATGTACTTCGGCGGCGGCCTCATCCCCAACTACATCCTGATGCAGCGGCTGCACCTGATAAACAAGATATCGGGCTTCATCATCCCGAGCCTCCTGAGCACCTACTACATCATCTTGATGAAGAGCTTCTTCAAGAACGTTCCCAAGGAGCTTGAGGAGGCGGGGCAGATAGACGGCCTGAGTCCCATCGGGAACTTCATCCACGTCGTCCTGCCCCTGTCCATGCCGATCATCGCGACGATGCTCCTGTTCAACGCGGTCAACTACTGGAACAACTGGTACAACGCCTTCCTGTACCTGGACAAGAAGGAGATGTGGCCGGTCGCCTACTACCTGCGTACGATAATCAACGGGGCGTCCACGAGCGCGGACCCCGGCGAGGTGAACGCGGAGAAGATGCAGATTGCGGCGAACATCAAGTCCTGCTCGATGGTGCTGATGGCCCTGCCGATCATCTGCATATACCCCTTCATCCAGAAGTACTATGTGCAGGGCATGATGCTCGGCGGCGTGAAAGAGTAACAAACATTTTTATGGAGGATATATGAAGAAAATTGCTAGGATCGCGGCTACGGCCGCTTGTACCGCCCTGCTTGCCACGCTGGTTGGCTGCGGCGGCGGTAAGAAGGAGTCTGCCGGCGGAAAAGATGCCGGCAAGGCCGCGGAGGCCGCCGACTACCAGTTCGGGGTCGACACGCCCTTCCACTCGGACACCCCGGTGACCTATACCATCTCGTTCAGCGATGCGTCATGGTATCCGATGGTGGACACCTGGAAGACGGAAGGCATCTTCAAGAAGATTGAAGACGTCACGAACGTCCACCTGGACGTCACGTCCTATGACTCGAACGACTACAACCAGAAGGTCAACCTCGCCATCAACTCCGGCGCGGCGACCTACATCATCCCCAAGATCTACTCCGAGGACCAGTATGTGGCGGGCGGCGGCGTCGTCGCGGTGTCCGACTACACCCAGTACATGCCCAACTTTACGGCCTTCGCCGAGAAGTACGACATGGGGCCGGATTTGGACACGATCAGGCAGAGCGACGGCAAGTTCTACCGCCTGCCGGGAATGCACCAGGCGGCCTTGCAGGACTATACGATCATGGTCCGCGACGACATCTTCAGCGCGGCGGGATACGACATCCGCGAGCTTGAGAAGGACTGGACCTGGGAGAAGCTGCACGACGTCCTGCTCGACGTGAAGAAGTACATGGTTTCCAACGGCATGTGCAAGCAGAGCGACTACGTGTGGTCCGACCTCTGGTGCGGCGAGTCCGGCAAGGGCTCCGGCGGCAACCTGCTCAAGCTGATGGGCGCGTCCTACAACGTCCTTTCCGGCTGGGCGATTGAAGGCAGCAACGGCGGCATCAAGTTCGACTGGATCAAGGGCGAGTTCTACTCGTCATCGATAAGCGACGACTTCAAGAAGCTCATCTCGGTCGCGAGCAGCTTCGTCAAGGACGGCCTCCTGGATCCGGAAAGCTTCACCCAGACCGACGAGGTTGCGCACAACAAGTTCTACAACGGCAAGACGATCATCATGTCCACCAACAGGGCGCAGATGTCCACCGACCTCGCCGGAATCGAGAAGATCCTCGGCAAGGGCAACTACTCCGCATACGTGACGGCATACCCCTCCGGGTCAAACAAGAACCTTGCGGAGACTTCCCGCCTGGAGTGCGGCGTCATGATTTCCCGCAACGCGCTTGACGCGCTCGGCGAGGCTGGCTTCATCAAGATGATGCGTTTTGTTGACTGGCTTTTCTACTCCAAGGATGCGTACTCACTGGTCAAGTGGGGACCCGAGGGCGAGACCTGGCACTATGTTGATGTTGACGGCAAGAAGATGAAGCAGCTTTTGCCCGGCTTCAAGTGCGGCGGCCTGGGAATTTCCGGTGGCGAGAATGACACCGACATCCGCCTCAAGTGGGGATACGCGGGCGGCAACTACTTCTACGGACATTCCACCGCGGAGTCCACGGACAACTTCACCCCGGAGGTGCAGGACCTGTACGCCCGCTACGGCAAGTACAAGACCGTTGCCAAGGTTGATCCCAAGGCCAAGCCGTCCGAAGACGAGCGCGAGCAGCTGACCCTCTGGGCGGTTCCGCTGATCGACAACATCAACGCATGGACGCTCAACTTCATCACCGGCAAGAAGGACATCAACAAGGACTGGGACGAGTACGTCGCGTCCTGCAAGAACCTGAACGTCGACAAGGTCGTTGAGCTGACGAACAAAATCTACAAGAACCAGAAGTAGAAATATACACGGATGATACGTGGAGGGCCGCCTTTCGGGGCGGCCCGTTTTTCGTGCAAGCCTGTTTCAGGTTTGCACGTCTTTCGTGCGTGGGCCGTAAAATTTTGGCGTGTAGCCGCTGAAAACCTAGCATTTTTTTTCAAAATGCCGTAGTCTATGGAATGGAAAGGATTCCATGAGATGAATAAAAAAGTGTGGGCCAAGGATGGTCTTGAAAAAACAGCGTTCGTCCTCATCCTGCTGCTTGCCGCCGTGTTCCTGCGGCCGGCAGTGCTCCATGCCCGTCAGCTGGGCTTTACGCCGGTGTTCACCACTGAGCGCAAGACCCTGGAGCTGGACTGGGATACTTCCTGGTTTTCCCGCAATCCCTCGGAATACAACCACGACCTGGCCCGCCTCTGCTGCTTCCTTTCCGACGTGTCCTACAGTGTGGACGGGAAGGGGGAACCGGGCGACATCATGCGCGTCTACCGGGAGCTGGGGGCCGAGGCCGACAGCATCCGCTTCCTGTATGGGCTGAATTACGACGACGAGAATGGCAACGACCAGTGCGCCTACAGCATGGCGACCATCATCCTGCCGGACGGGAGTCCCCTCGTCGTCCTGACGGTGCGCGGAACTCCTGCCGGGAACAACGAGTGGCTGTCCAACCTGAATATCGCCAACTCCAAGGCGGACGGGAGCGCGGTGGAAGGCGGGGGCATATACCATGAAGGCTTTTTCAAGGCGGAGCAGACGATCCTCAATGCGCTGCTGTCCTACGTCGTCGACGAGCGGCTTCCTGCGGCGAAGGTGCGTCTGCTGGTGACCGGCCACAGCCGGGGTGCGGCGGTCGCGAACCTGATAGGCATGCACGTCGTGGAACGGAATCTGTTCGACACGTCCCACTGCTACGTCTATACGATTGCCTGCCCCAACGTCGCCTCCGTGGACGAAAGCTACGCACGGGATGCCCGCTTCTCCTTCATTTGGAACATCGTGAACGCCGAGGACATCGTGCCGTCCATTCCCTTCAACCGGGTGGGGAACTGGAACTACCGTAAGTTCGGCACCGTCAAGGTCCTGTCAAACTCTTGGTCGGCGGGCAGGAAAACCTTCAAGGACGAGCTGTATCCCAAGATGGACCGGACCTACCGCTACCTTACGGGGCGGCACTACCAGCCGTCGGGAACCGGCCCCTTCATACAGATCCAGCTGGCCAGGCTGCTGGCGCAGGTGAATCCGGACGTTGACTCCTTCTACAAGGGAATGTTCTCCCTGCACCGCCACCTGGCAAAGGTGGTTCCGTCCATGTTCCCCACCGAAGAGGAAAAGGAGGCCGCCGCTGCCAAGAAGCCCGGCCTGATGGACAGGGTGATGGGCAAGGTGGACGAGGGGAGCGACGGGTTCATCACCAAGGTCTTTGAAGTCGTGAACAACCTGCACCAGAGCGAAAGCTACCTTTCGTTCCTGATGGGGCTGGACGAGTCGGAATGCTTCAACAGTTCCCCCTCCGTCCAGCTGGTCATACGGGGACTGCCGGAAGCCGCCGTCCTGGATTCGCAGGGGAACGAGCTGACCCGCATAAAGGAGGGGCAGACCAACCTGTTCGAGCTGCACGAGTCCATGTCCGCCTGCCGCCTGGGGGTGAACGTCCTTGCCCTGGGCTTCCCCGTGGACGAGGACTTCGAGGTTGTCCTGACCGACACCGCCATAATCCCCAATCCCGTGACCATCACTTCCGAACGCTACAGCGCGGACGGGGTCATGATGAGCATGGAGGAGGAGAAGGTGTACGCCTGCCGCTCGGGGGTGTACAGCATACGGGCGGGCCGGATCCTCATGTCCGAATGGGGGCTGGACGCCGAGGAGCTGAAGGGGGCCGAACGCAAGGTCGCGATGAAGAAGACGAAGAGCTGGAGCGGCTTGAAAAAACGCCTTTCCTTTGAGGCCGACATAGATACCGACCTGAACCTGGGCCTGGGCCTTTCGTATGGAACCAAGATCCTCTACGGCCTGGCCCTGTACCGCCTGCCCCTGCAGAAGGAAATCTTCGGTACTTGGGAAATCGACGCGGGGCTGGGGCACAAGGAGAAGCTGTGGAACGCCACCTACCTGAACGGCGAAATCCTGTGCCGGGGTGTCTTCGTTCCCGACAGCGACCTCAGGGACGAGTCCGAAGAGGAGACCGGCCGCAGCGGGGTCTTTTCCATCGTTCCTGCCGTCCGCCTTTCGCTTGCCTGGCAGCCCCTGCGCAAGGCCCAGGTGTTTGCCTCCCTCATGGGGAGCCTGTTCATAAAGGATTTCAATGACGCGGCCTTTGAATCGCACCGGGTCACCATACGCCCGATAGAGATGGGAAAGGAGCTTGGGCTGGTCGTGTCGATGGGGCTGGGGGTCCGATTCTAAAGTCCGGCGGCGTCGCTTGCGGCAGCTGCGCTTAAGCGGGGCCGTGCCGATTGTACCGGACCGGAGACCCGCGGCCGCTTGTTGCGGCGGCCTACTCCTGCTGCGACTTGTTGCGGATGGCGGCGTACAGGGACTTTATGACGCTTTCGATGTTGACCGGCTTGCATACGTGCGCGTCCATTCCCGCGTCCAGGCAGGTGCGCACGTCGTCAACGAAGGCGTTGGCGGTGACGGCCACGATGGGTATCCTGCGCTTGGCGGGGTCGGCAAGCGAGCGGATGACCTTGGCCGCGGCTATTCCGTCCATCACGGGCATCTGCATGTCCATCAGGATTGCGGCGTAGGTTCCCGCCGGAGCGGTGGACAGCTTTTCCACGCAGATGCTGCCGTTTTCCGCCCGCTCGCTCCGTATGCCCTGGTATGAAAGCAGCTCGTTTTCTATTTCCCAGTTGATGTCGTTGTCTTCCGCCACGAGTATGAGCGCACCCCGCAGGAAGCCCTCCTGGATGTCCTCCTGGCTTCCGTCCTCCTGTCCGCTCCTGTGGGAAACAGGCAGCTCCAGCTCTACGGTGAAGACCGTGCCCTTGTTTATCTCGCTCTGGCAGTCTATGCGCCCGCCCATCATGTCCACGAGCTGCTTCACGATTGCAAGCCCCAGTCCCGTGCCGGGAATCTTGTTTACCCTGGTGTCCACTTCCCTCGTGAATGCCTGGTACATCGTCTTCATGAATTCGGGGCTCATGCCCAGTCCGTTGTCGCGCACGACGTAGCGGAGCATGCAGCGTTCCTCTTCCTGCTCCCGCTGCAGGGGCGTGGGGCTGCCCTCGTCCTCCCTGTTCTGGCCGTCTTTCCGGTTCGGCCCGCTTTCCGTGCCGTGCCCGCCGCCTTCGGCCTGCGAAGATGCAGCTTGTGCGGGGGATGCTGCCTGCATGGGGGATTCTGAAATCTCCACGCTGACCCTGCCGCCTTCGGGCGTGTATTTGATTGCGTTGGACAGGAGGTTCATGAACACCTGCTTCAGGCGCAGTTCGTCCGCAATCAGGATTTCATGCGGTATGTCCGTCAGCTTGAACGAGACGGCGATGTTCTTTTCCTGGCTCTGGGGTTCGGTGAGGGTGCGCAGCTCCTTTGCGATGGAGGGGAGGCTGAAGGGGGCCGGGGAAAGGTTGATTCCGTCGGACTCTATCTTGGAGATGTCCAGCACGTCGTTGATGAGCATGAGCAGGTGGCGGCCCGAAAGCTCTATCTTGTCCAGACATTCCTTCTGCTTCAGGGCATTGCCTTCGTTCTGGCGCATTATCTTGGTCAGGCCCATTATCGCGTTCATCGGCGTGCGTATGTCGTGGCTCATCGACGACAGGAATTCGGTCTTGAACTGGCTTTCCTGTTCCGCCCGCGTCACGCTCTCCTTGAGCCGGCTGTTCATCGAAAGGAGGTAGCAGCCGTCCATGGCGAAGAGTCCCAGCATTCCCACCAGGACTATGATGGCCAGGCCGTAGTTTATGGAGCCCTTGAGTATGTCTTCCTGCAGTATGCCCACCACGAAGGTCATGTTGCCGTTCTTTCCCGTGGGGCAGCCCGCGTAATAGCGGGCCTTCCCGTCGGCTCCCCGCAGGTGGATCAAGTTGCTTCCCGGCTTTTCGAATTTGGCCTGCGCCTGTCCTATGTCGAAGTAGCTTATCCCGGAGCCTGCCCGTATGAAGTCCCAGAAGTTCGTACCTTCAAAATCGTTCCCCTGCAGGATGTAGTTGCCGTACCTATCCAGCAGGGCCACGCTTGCCTGCCGGTAGGAGTCCGCGACCTTCCATGTCACGCCCAGCTCGTTCTTGTTTATGAGCTTTATGAGGATGTGGCGGGTGTCGTCGTCCCCGTTGCGTATCGTCACGGGGGCGCAGAAGCCCATGCTTTCGGCTCCGGTGTCGTAACTGTGGAAGGGGGCGGAAAGGTAGACCTCTCCGCTTTCGGGGGATTCCGTAAGCAGGGAGGGCAGGATGCTGGCAAAGGCATCGGCAACCCGCTGGTAGTCCACCTCCTTGTAGATGGGGCGGGCGAGGGATGTCGGGTGGCTTGACACCGTGGGGAGGCTTGCCAGCATGGGGACCTGATCCTCCTGTACCTGGAACCGTTCGTTGATGCACCATCCGCGGAGGGTGTTGGCCTGTATGAGGTGCAGGTGCATGTTGGATGAATTGGAGACGTTTGTCAGGTAGGCAAGGGCTTCGTCCAGCGACATCCTGTCCCTTTCGATGAAGCTTGCCCAGTGGGAGACGCTGCTCTGCTGGTTTCCTATGTCTCCGCTTGCGAATATGCTGAAGCTTTCGGACATGGCCAGGAAGGATTTTTCTGCCCGTTCCTTGGTACGGTCGTATTGTTCATGGCTTTGCCAGATGCACAGCATCGTCACGAGGATGATGTCCACGATGTTCAGGGGAATGAGGATCTTGCTGAGCCCCTTGTGGCTGCGCGTGCTGTTTGGCTTTTTGTGCGAAGGCCGTTCCATCTTTCTCCATTGTAACAGCTTTTCGCTTTTTTTTCTATAAGGCATTTGATGTTGCCCTTATCTAAATGAAAATTATATGGTATACTGTAGGAAGTGGCTATGTTGCTGGTTAAAGGAGTTGGCCCCATGAAAAAAGTCGGATTCGCGTCGGGCAGCGGCAAGAAGATGGACGATGCCCTGAAAAAGCTTTCCCTGAGCAAGGACCCCCCGAAGTGGGCCTTTGCCGTCATCCTGTTGCTGTACCTTGCGGCGACCCTCTCGGTGACCGCCGTCTCCCGCAACCCGGGCGTAGTCATGCTCGGTGGCTATTCCATCCCCATCACGATCTTCACGGGGGTCTTCTCCGCGCTTTCCAACATCTGCATCATCTTCCTTGTCATCTTCTTCAAGGGGCCGGGCTTCCTGACCGCCATGGCCATCCTCATCCTGCAGTTCCCCCGCATGATGTACAGCCTTTTTGTCGTCCATGATTTCGCAACCATCCCCGGCGCGTTCAACAATATCGCCACGATTTTCGCCATCGTGATAATCGCCGTGAACAAGAGCCGGGTCGCGAAATACCAGGAAAGAATGCAGAAACAGGCGGTCACCGACACGCTGACGGGCCTGCCCAACAGGTTCGCCTGCTCGGAATTCGTCGAAAGCCTCATAGACAAGGGCGAGAAGTTCACCATCGTGTCCGTTGACCTGAACAACTTCAAGAGCATCAACTCGACGATGGGCCAGGACGTAGGCAACGATGTCCTCATCGAGGTCGCCTCTCGCTGGCGGACCGCCGCCGAAACCGAGCTTTCCGGGACGCAGGATTTCGTCTCTCGCTTGAGCGGCGACGAATTCGCCATCGTCATGGCCGGCTACCGTTCCGGGGACGACATTGAGAAGGCCGTCAGATACTACGAGACCGTGCTGGAGAACCGGATCACGGTGGACGACTGCGACCTCTACATCACTGGCAGCTTCGGCTACGCGGAGTTCCCCAGCGACGCGAAGGACAAGGACACGCTCTTCTCCTGCGCGGACGCGGCCATGTACGACGTGAAGCGCACGAACAACAGCAACCGCATCCTGCGCTTTACGCCGGACATCCTCAAGGTGGAGCGGACGCTGGAGATAGAGAAAATCATCAGGACGGCCCTTGAGCACGACACCGTGACCTTCAACCTGCAGCCCCAGTACGACATCAACCACAAGCTGCGCGGCTTCGAGGCCCTGTCCCGCATGAAGGACGACGATGGCAAATCCGTCAGCCCCGGCGAGTTCATCCCCGTCGCGGAGAAGGTGGGCCTCATAGATAAGGTGGACGGGGCAGTCATCCGCAAGGCGATGATGTTCTTCGGCGAACTTCTGCGGCAGACCGGCGCTGAAATCACGCTGAGCGTCAACGCTTCGGTCAGGCACCTGATGAAGAACGACTTCCTGGACGAGCTGCGTGCGGACCTGGAGGCGAGCGGCGTGCCCCCGAGCCAGCTGGAGGTGGAGATCACCGAGTCCATCATGATTGACTCGACGGACAAGGCCCTGCAGTGCATCAACGAGATAAAGAAGATGGGGGTCAAGATAGCCATAGACGACTTCGGCACGGGCTACTCGTCGCTGAGCTACCTGAACAAGTTCCCCGCAAACCTGCTCAAGGTGGACAAGTCCTTCATCGACAAGATGAACTCCAGCGACTCGTCCAAGCAGTACGTCGCGGCAATCATCTCCATCGGCCACATCATGGGCTTCGACGTCATAGCCGAGGGAATCGAGGAGGAGGCCCAGCTTGAGACCCTCCGCGAGATAGGATGCGACTTCATCCAGGGCTACCTCTGGGGCCGCCCCCTTCCCAAGGAGGAGGCGGAGAAGCTCGTCTGGGCCTCGGTGAAAGGCGAAGGGGCGGCAGTCTGATGGAAGGCGTTATGGATTCTGATGCGTCCGGTGTGGGCGAGGCTAAGGCCGGCCGCAAGCACTGGCTGGACAACGTGCGCTGGGCCGTCGTCGCCGTCGTGGTCGTCTACCACGTGTTCTATATGTACAACGCGGAAGGAATCGTAGGTGTGGTGGGGAAAATCACGGACTTCACCGTGCAGCCCTACGACGTGTTCCAGTACGAGGTATACCCCTGGATCATGATGGTCCTCTTCATCGTCTCGGGCATCGCCTCCCGCCTGTACCTGGAGCGGCACACTGACCGCGAGTTCATCAAAAGCCGGACGACCAAGCTGCTCGTGCCGTGCACGGTGGGGCTTGTCGCCTTCCAGTTCATACAGGGCTACATCAACGCGTCCATCGGCGGGGCCTTCCTGAACAACCAGGACGTCCCCCTCGTCGGCAAGATTGTAATTGCCATACTGAGCGGAATCGGGGTTCTCTGGTACATCCAGCTGCTCTGGCTCTTCTCGCTCCTGCTTGTCCTCGTGCGGAAGCTGGAGAAAGACCGTCTGTGGAAGCGATGCGGTGCGCTGGGCGGGCCGCTGCTTCCCGTCCTCATGGTTGCGTTCGTCGTGCCCGTGTGGGCCGCTGCCCAGGTGCTGAACACGCCGATTATCTGCGTGTACCGCTTCGGCCTGTATTTCTGCGTTTTCCTGCTGGGCTACTTCCTCTTCTCGCACGACGTGGTGGTTGCGGGGCTGAAGAAGTACTTCTTCCTCTTCCTGCCGCTGGCCCTGGGCCTGGGGGCGGCCTTCTGCATCAGCTATTTCGGGCAGAACTACGCGGACAAGCCTGTCAACCGGAGCCCCCTTTTCGTGGCCTACGGCTGGTTCGCCTGCCTGGCGATACTGGGCGGTTTCGCCCGCTTCCTGAACTTTGAGAATGCCTTTACCCGCTGGATGAGCACGCGGAGCTGGGGGCTCTATGTCTTCCATTACCTGGGGATTTCGGCGGTCGGGCTTTACATCGCAAAGCCCGGCCTCCTGCATCCTGCCGCGACCTACGTCCTGACCCTGCTCGCGGGCTTTGCGGCAGGATACGGGCTGAACTGGCTGATTTCCCGCCTGCCCTTCTTCCGCTGGGCAGTGCTGGGGATACAGCGGAAGAAATTCGGTCGCCTTTCCCTTCACGCAGCCCGCTGAGGCCCTGATGTCCGTTTCCCCGCCCTTGTTTCTTTCATCTATATAAGTTATTATATCTGCCTTAGGACGGGCGGCTGCCGACCGGCAGAGCCCCGCCTGTCCGACCGGGGGTTACGATGAAAATGAAATCGAGGAGCACGCTTTTTGGAAAGGGCCTGTCCGTCGCCATGCTGGCGGCGGCCTGCGTCCTGATGGTGGCGGGGCTTTCTTCCTGCAAGAAAAAGAAGGGAGGGGAGGTGCTGGGCACGACCGCGCTGACCTACTCCTCCGACAAATCCTATTCGCCTGACGGCAAGTTCCGCGTCGTCGCGGTGAGCCCGTCGGAAGTCCTTCCCGCGAGCGTCAAATATCCTTCCATACAGGTGCAGTTCTCCGAGCCGGCGATAGCCCTGCAGCAGTTGGGCGAGCCGACGGACAAGAGCGAGTTCGTCACGATAGAGCCGCCGCTCAAGGGCGTGTTCCGCTGGTACGGTACCAGCCTGCTTTCATTCGAGGCCAAGGAGGAGGTCATTCCCCAGAAGGTCTACACGCTCAAGGTGAACAAGGACGCAAAGTCCGTCACCGGCAAGCAGGTGGAGGGGCAGCTTGAGTATTCCTTCCATCCGGAAGAGCTTGCCCTCCGCGCCATCGTTCCCGGCTGGGAGGATACGCAGAAGGGTGCCTACATAGACAACGAGAGCGTCCCGGTCGAAGCCGCCCGCGACATCATGCTGACCTTCAACTTCCCGGTCAACAAGGACGTCGTGTCCAAGTACATCAAGGTGACGGCGGGCGAGGACGAGCTGAAGTTTTCCGCAAGCCAGGACGACAAGAAGAAGAATTCCCTGCGCATAAAGCTTTCCGCTCCGCCGCCTGAGGACACGGACATCTACGTAACGCTCGGCGAGGGCGCGATGGCGGACAGCGACTGCTACCAGACCAGCGAGAGCCAGGACAGGCACTTCCACACGCTCGTTCCCTTTGCGCTGGACGACTTCGACACGGAGCCCTATGTTTCCAGCAAGTACGTGAACCCGGTCGCCTTCCGCTTCACCAGCCTGCTCAAGCAGGACAGCGAGGCCGAGCTTGCCAAGTTCATCACGACGAGCCTGGGCCAGCCCGTGACGGCGGACAACCTGCACGTTTCCGGCAAGCAGCTGATCGTCCACTCCCTGCCCGTGACCTTCGGTTCCCAGTACACGATTACGATAAAGCCGGGCTTCTTTGACGTGTACGGCCGCAAGACCCATGACGACGGAACCTTCTCCGTCGAAGTCCCGGACGCGCGGAGCTTTGCCTACTTCAAGGACAGCGGGCTCAAGATACTTGAGGCCGAATTCGACCCCAAGCTTGCCTTCGAGCACCAGAACATCAAGGCCCCGTCCAGCTACAGCGTGAGGAGCGTCGCGGACAACCAGGGCAAGGCCACGGGCTCTCCCGAAGACACGACGGCCCTGGATCCGGACAGCATTCCCCAGAACGTCTCGGTCGTGGAGGGCGTGGACCTGAAGCCCTACCTGACCAAATCAGGCGACCAGTACCACGGCACGGTCCGTTTTGATGCGTCGATGACCTACGAGTACAAGTATACGGACTGGAACACCGACGTGAAGGTCAAGAAGACCGCCGAGATCACGAACAGCCAGACCGTGCAGGTGACCGACCTGGGCGTGACGGCCCGCTACAGCTACGACAAGGCCGCCGTCATGGTGACCAAGCTTTCCACCGGGGAGCCGGTTCCCGGTGCCGAGGTCAGGGTGTTCGCCGTCCCGGACCGCTACGGGAGCGATGAGAGTTCCGACCCCGTGACCCTTGCGGGGCTCACGCAGCTGGGCAGTTCCTCCAAGACCGACAAGGACGGCTTTGCCCTCGTGAACTATACGTTCCCCGATTTTTCCGTCTACTACTTCTATATAGAGGCAAAGACCGCCGACGACCGCGTGATATACCGGGCGGACTCCCATTACCTCTGGCGGGGCGGGGTCAGCAACTATGACTCCATGAACGAGGCCGCCAGGCAGGTGAAGGGCGTGACCTTCATGTTTACCGATCGCGGCCTCTACAAGCCCGGCGAGAAGCTTTCCTTCCGGGGCTACGACAAGGAGCTCAAGGCGGGCAAGTATTCGGCATATACGGGCGACTATACGCTGGAGCTGACCGACGGCTCTTGGAACGGCAAGGTCTACTGGTCTTCCAGCGGCAGGACGAGCGAGAACGGGACCTTCTACGGCTCCTTCACCCTCCCCGAGGACCTGGAGCCGGGCGACTACCGGATAAAATATGAGCGGAAGCGGTCCGACGGCGGTTCCTACAGCGACTACTGCTACTTCCAGGTGCAGTTCTTTGAACGCCTGAGGTTTGAGGTCAGCTCGACTGCGCCTTCCGTCAACTTCTATTCCGGCGACTCCGTCTCCGTGGACGTAAAGGCTTCCTACCTGGGCGGCGGCAGCATGGCCGGTTCCTTCTACGATTCAAGCTGGTCGCGCGAGAAGAGCTGGTTCCGCCCCAAGGGGGACAAGTTCGACGGTTACCGCTTTGGCCCCGAGCAGGGCTACGACTACTACACGAGCCTGGATTCCGACTCCGGTGCGCTCGACGACGACGGGCGGGCTTCCGTGAGCCAGAAGACCGGCGGCGAGAAAATCATCGGAAGCCCCTACAACTACCGCGTGCAGACCCTGGTCAACGACCAGGGCGGCCAGCAGATTGCCTCCACCGCGACCGTCACGGTCCACCCCGCCCGCTACTACCTGGGCCTCAGGCGGACGGACGGGACGGGATTCCCCAAGAAGGGCGACAAGGTGAACTTCTCGTACGTCTGCATTACACCGGACGGCGAGGCCCCGCTTGCGGGCGACCTGCCCTCCCAGAAGAAGCTCAAGGTTGAGCTCCTCCGCGAGGACTGGAAGCAGGTGCAGCAGATTTCATGGAGCGGGGCGGTCAACACCCGCTACGAGCGCGAGGTTGTCA
Organism: Treponema sp.; assembly: GCA_024690865.1. Classification (GTDB taxonomy): domain Bacteria; phylum Spirochaetota; class Spirochaetia; order Treponematales; family Treponemataceae; genus Treponema_D. The sequence continues at coordinate 26,537 of JAILON010000182.1, forward strand.
CCGAAAGCGAGAGCGAGACGAGCCTTTCCGGTACGGACAAGGAGACGAGCCTGACCGTGACCCCGGAAAAGGGCGGCGAGTACTACCTCCGCGTCTCTTCCACCGACAGCAAGGGGCGCGACGTCGTCACCGAGTACAGCTTCTACGTCATCAGCTCCGACTGGTACTGGGGCAACCGCGACGACGACGAGGAAATAAAGATGAAGACCGGCAAGGACAGCTACGAGGTGGGCGACACGGCCCAGATCCTCGTGCAGTCCACGATTCCCGCCGGCCGCTACCTGATGACGATAGAGCGCGAGGGCCTCATCTCGCAGGAAATCCGCGTCATCGACAGCCCGACGACCGTGCTTGAGGTCCCGATAAAGGAAGACTACGTGCCGGTCATGTACGTGACCCTCTCCAGCTACACCAAGCGTAACGGCAAGCCCGTGAACGACTTTGACACGCCCGACGTGGACAAGCCCAAGGGACTCTTCGGCGTGGCTGAGCTGGTCGTCAAGGCGACGGCGAAAGAGTTCGACGTGGACATCAGGACCGACAAGCCCAACTACGAGCCGGGCCAGAAGGCGAAGATAACGGTGCACGCGAGCAAGGGCGGCAAGCCCCTCGCGAACGCCGAGCTGACGGTCATGGCTGTTGACAGGGGAGTGATTGACCTTATCAACTACCACGTGCCGAACCCGATACAGGAGTTCTACAACAAGTGGCTCTTCCCCGACTGCGTGAAGGGCGGCGACTCGCGCGCCTACCTGATTGATCCGGTGACCTACGAGATAAAGAACCTCGTCGGAGGCGACAGCGACAAGGGCAACGAGCGCAAGAACTTTGACCCGACCGCCCTCTTTGTCCCGCAGATTCTGACGGACGCGAACGGCGACGCGGTGTGCGAGTTCACCCTGCCCGATTCGCTGACGGCCTACCGCATTACGGCGGTCGGCATCAAGGGCGACAACTTCGCCCTGAGCGAGAGCGAGATGAGCGTCGCCAACCCCGTGTCCGTGCGGACGGCCCTGCCGCGCAAGCTCCGCGTCCACGACAAGGGAGAGGCGGGCTGCGTCATCTCCAATATAGACGGCAAGAACCACGATGTGAAGGTCACGATGAGCCTGCATGACGGTGACACGGTGACGGAGATTGCGGAGGGCGACGTCGGCCGCAAGGCCGGCAAGGCGAAGCTTTCCGGAGAGGCGACCAAGAGCATCTCCGTAGCGGCCGGCAAGACAAGCCCCCTGATGTTCAACCTGGACGCCCTTGAGGCGGGATGGGTGACGCTTGAGTTCGCCGTTGAGAGCGACGTGATAACGGAGAAGGTCCTGCTTCCGCTTGAGATAGAGAAGCCCTACATCTACGAGACCGTGACGACGGTGGGCCAGGTGCGCAGCGAGGGGAACAAGGGCAAGGATTCCGCCGAGGAGAAGATAATTCTTCCTGCGGACGCGGAGGACGGCAACATGCAGTTCTACGTGCAGCTTGACCCGACCCGTCTGGGCGTACTCAAGGAGGCCGTAAGCTACGTCTTTGACTACCCCTACGGATGCCTTGAGCAGCGGTCATCCCGCATTCTGCCGCTCGTCGCGTTCGGCGACTACATAAAGGTCTTCGGACTGGACAGCAAGGTCAAGAAGCCCGCGAGCGTCGCGGCCAAGGAGATAAAGAGCTGGGCCCAGTACCAGAAGTACGACGGCGGCTTCCCCTACTGGCCGAGCGGCACGAGGAGCAGCCCGATGGTCTCCGCCCGCATCGCGGAGATCCTGGCCCTTGCGGACGAGAACGGCATAGACATCGGCTCCATCAATGTTGACGGGCTTGCGGACTACCTGCTCAAGCAGGGCAACTCATGCCTGAAGGACAAGGAGCCGGGCAGCTGGGACTGCTACGAGGCCGCCCACTATTACTATTCGGCGAGCCTTTTGGGGGCGACCGTCTCCAACGCGAACCTGTCCAAGATAATGAAGGGTTGCGGCTCTTCCTCGGAATGCCTCGCGCTCTGCGGCCTGACCTACCTGAGCATGGAGAACCCGACCAAGGCAAAGGAGTGCGCCGACGCGCTCCGCAGCAACATAAGCCTGACCACGAGGGGCGCGTCGTTCAGCCACGGCTGGGACGGCTCGCGGTGGTGCTTCTTCAGCGACCAGTCCGAGAAGTTCGCCCTGGCCCTGCAGCTCTACACCACTCTGGATCCGGCGAACTCCGTAAACCAGAACCTGGTATACGAGCTGCTGGAGCTGCAGAAAGCGGGCAAAGGATACTGGACCAGCACGGCGGCTACGTCGCGCGTCCTTGTCGCCATACGCGAGTACATCCAGAGCAACAAGCTGGAGGACCTTAACTTCACTGCCCAGGCCCTGCTGGACAAGAAGGAGATTGCAAAGGGCTCGTTCAAGGGAATGGCGGCCGAGGCCGTGGACACGACGCTGGACAAGGACGCGCTGTCCAAGTTCAAGAAGGGAGAGGAGCTGCCGCTCGTCTTTGAGAAGGACGGAACGGGAACCCTCTTCTACACGGCGAGCATGAAGTACGCCCTGCCAGCGAACAGGCAGTACGCCCGCGACGAGGGTATATGTATCTTCAGCGAGATATACGACGTTAAGACCGGCGAGCTGGTTTCCGGCGACGAGCTTGAGGCCGGAAAGACATACCGCGAGAAGGTGTACATCTCCACGACCCGCAACCGAGAGTACGTCGCCGTCCGCGTGCCGGTGCCCGCAGGAAGCGAGATTATGAACGCCGCGTTCGTCACGACCGGAAGCTACCATGAGGAGCCCGAGGCGCGTGACGATGAGGAAGACTATTACGGCTACGGATACGATGAGTACGGCTACGATTACTATGACGATGACTACAACTGGGGCCTGAGCTACCAGGGCATCTACGACAGCGAGGTGCAGTACTTCTGGGACTACTTCCCCATCGGCTTCCAGCAGGTGGACTTCCTCTTCCGCGCCGTCCGCTCGGGCGAGTACGAGACGCCGTCGGCTACGGCGGAGTGCATGTACCAGGACGAGATCTTCGGCAGAAGCCAGGGTAAGGTCTGGAAGATAAAGTAGGAGCGGAAATTACAGATTTCATGTGGTATGACAAGCCCTTGGAAAGCTTTTGCTCTCCAAGGGCTTTTTTATTCTGGTCAGCTGCGTATTAAGGAGGGCTTGGATGGACAAGACATACGAGGTGATGTGTGGAAATCTCAGGGGAATCATTGAGGGCGAGAGGCATCCTCCGAAATCGTAATCCCTCTTCACGGCGAGGACGGCAATATATGCGGTGTTCTTGATATCGACAGCCCGATCGTCGGACGTTTTACAGGAATAGACAAGGAGGGGCTTGAGGCCTTCGCCCGGATTCTTGAGTCCGCCTGCGACTGGGAGCAGTCGGAGCTGTAGCAGATTTTGCATTTTTTACTGTAACTGTGTCTTTTTTTATTTTGTTTTCCTTGCATGAAAATAGATAATTTTTTATGCAATTCTCTGTTGTTTTTTAGAAAATTTCGCAACGTGCTCCTTCTTGCATCCGTTTTCTTGCTTTTGCCAGGCCCAATTTTTGCGGATACCGGGTTGAGTTTTCCTGACAAGGAACGCTGTGCAGCCACGAAAGAAAGTTCTCCATTTGCCCTGAACGTATTTGCCGACATAGGCCTTGGACTTGCTGGCGCGGGGCTTTTTGCCACGGCATCGGTTATCCGTAACGATGTCGAAGGTTATGACGGCGATGGAAAGTTCAAAGAAGAGGATATCAACAGCTTTGACAAGCTGTGGTTCAACGGCTACGACAAGACATTGGACAACCTTGGTGACATAGGACCGGCAGCGACTCTTTTGGCCCTTCCTGTGGGAATTTACCTGACGGAAACAATAATCAAGAACTTCCCTGCGAGGGAACTTGCGACTGTCGGCGTGATGTTTGCGGAAAGCTGGCTGCTGAGCACCGGACTAAAGAATATCATGAAGACGACTTTCACGAGGACACGCCCCTACATGTACACGGACGAATGGGATGAGAAGGGGGTGGAAAGCGGGGACTGGAAGCTTTCTTTTCCCAGCGGACATACGACCGATGCCTTTCTTGGGGCGACTTTTACGACCTACACATTCTGGAAGTACTTTCCGGAGTCCAAGTTCAAGGTGCCGGTCCTGATCACGTCATACGCGCTGGCAACCGCGACGGCTTTTATGCGTGTTTGGAGCGGCAACCACTTTATGACCGATGTCGCGGCGGGTGCGGCTATTGGATCTGCCATAGGCTTTCTTGTGCCTTTTATCCACGAAAAAATCGCTGCTGTCAAGTACAGGGGGCAAAGCGTTCTTTCCTTTAACGGGCAGTCTTTGACCGCGACGTTCAGGTTTTAACCGTTCGGCTTTACGCCGTGGACAATTCACTAGTGAAAACTCGGACAATTCACTAGTGAAAACTCAGACAATTCACTGGTGAGCTTCCAGTTTTGACCGTAAGCCTTTCTAAGGTCACAACACAATAATGTCATGGGCTCCGGTTTACGGGCTTGTCAGCGTAATTCGCTCCGTTCTGAGTGATGAAGTACAGGACCGAGAAAAAGATGCACAGCACGAGCTGGTGATTCACCGGTCCGCCTTCCGGCCGTATGCGCTTCCGGGGGTTCCTGACCGGCTATTTCCTGAATGCGGCTACGGCCTTCCTGAAAAGAATCCTGGCCCCGACCAAGCAAAGCAAAACCACGGTATAAAACAAGATTCTCACGAAGCAGTGGACGTATGGGTTCAGTTTCTCAGGCTCCAGATATTTCAGAACGCAATTTCCCGTCAGGCCGTCCAGCTGATGGATGCAAAGCAAATCCAAAGACCGTTTCCCAAAGAAGCCCGTTACTTTTGTAAGGAGCTTGCTGCATTCAAAGAGCTTGCACAGCTGGATGACACACAGCGCGCCGCAAATTGCCGCTATGATCGCAAGGACAGGATAAATCCTTTGGGCCAAATCCACATAGATTTTTTTGTTTCTTACCAGATATATCCAGATGAAAAAAGCTATGACTCCTAACTTTTCAAGCTTAGGGGAATCTTCATCAACAGAATTCCGCAGGATGTATCCGGCATCCATAAAAAGCATGCCGACAAATATCAAATCAAAATTCTGAGGGAGTTCTATTTTCAGTTTGGGAACGCTGAAAATATATGTTCCGACAAGCAGGAACATTTCCCTGTATTTTGGAATTTTATTCAGGACAATCCTGAAAAAGAATTTTGAATAAAACAAAGCTATCAAAAACCACAATACTCCCCCGCCCTTATTGAGGGTTCCCCACAGGAGCTTCTTGATGTCGGTTTTTAAAAGCACGGGCACTGAAGCGCCGAAAAGAAAAAGCTGGAGCAAAAAATCTACGGCAAAAACAATGAGAACTGGAATTATAAGCCTTTTGAAATCCTTGACTGTTGCCAGCTTCAATTCCGAAAGCGGGATTTTTTTTAATGTGTATCCGGACAGCATGAAAAAAAGCGGCATGTGAAAAGAAAAAATAAGGGATACGACCCTGGCTTTTCCGATGGAATGTCCGACTATCGTACAGATGATTGCAATTCCCTTCGCGATGTCTATCCAGCCAATCCTTTTTTTACCTGAACTTCCATTTCCTAAAAACACCTTTTCATGGCTTCAAAGCATAACACAAAGACAGGCCGGTGTAAAGGGTAATTACATTCATGGGCGCACGCTTTGCCTGGCGGCACTGCCAGGTTTTCATTTGTGCCGGCAAAGCGCTGCCCTTCCGCCAGCCAAACATTCAGCGCTCAAAAAAACACTATCTTTTTTTCGGAACTTGCCTTATCATTAGGCTATGAGATTAGGTACATCATCGCCGCTTGCCCACGGCACGGCGGAAGAATGGGCGGACCGGCAGGTTGCGCTCGGTTGCAGGGCCGTCGTGTTCCCGCTGGACAGCTCTGCCCCGAAGGAAAAGATAGACGCATACAAGTCCGCCGCGGACTCGCACGGGCTTCTTATTGCGGAGGTCGGCATCTGGCGGAACGCCCTCGCGCAGGATCCGGCGGAGCGGGCCGCCGTGCGGGACTACTGCGTCGCACAGCTCAGGCTCGCGGACTACCTGGGTGCCAGGTGCGCGGTCAATGTCGCCGGGGCGTTCGGCCCGCGCTGGGACGGAGGCTACCGGGAGAACTTCACAGAAGAGGCCCGGAGCGAGACCGTCAGGATGGTGAGGGAAATCATAGACCGGGCGGAAGTGAAGGACAGCTACTTCACGCTGGAGCCGATGCCCTGGATGATACCGACCGGCCCCAAGGAATACCTGCGCCTCATCGAGGAAGTGGACCGCGACCGCTTCGCAGTCCACATGGACATAATCAACATGGTCAATTCCGCGGACCGCTATTTCCGGGCAGACGAATTCATCGACAGATGCGCGGAGCTCCTCGGAAGCCGGATACGCAGCTGCCACATCAAGGACGTGCACCTGAAGGAGGAGTACACCCTGCAGCTTGAGGAATGTCCGCCGGGCGAAGGGGAATTCCCGCTCAGGCATTATGCCGGACGGATGAACGCAATAGACAGGGACATGCCGGTCATACTGGAGCATCTGCACGATGACGGGGAATATATACGGTATATGGGGTATCTGAAGGAGGAGCTTGATGGGATACAATAGGGTTTCTGATGCGAACGAAATAACCGCACGCTACATGGACAGCATACTGATAAAGCAGCGTCTGATAGATTCAGTTGTGGCCGACACGAAGATTGACTTTCTGGGGCAGGCTTTCTCCATGCCCGTGATGACGCCGGCTTTCTCGCACCTGGACCGTTTTGCAGGAAGGGAGCTGACGGGGCTGGAGGAGTATTCGGTCGCGGCGGAAAAGCTGGGCATACTGAACTTCGTAGGCATGATGGAGAACGACATGTTCGCCCGCATCGCAAAGACCGGGGCCAGGACCGTGCGGATCGTGAAGCCCTATGCGGACGCGGACAAGGTGCGCGACCAGATGAAGTTTGCGGAGGATGCGGGCGCGTTCGGGATAGGCATGGACATAGACCACATCTTCGGTCCGGAGGGGCTTGATGTCGTCGTAGGTGAGAGGATGGCGGTGCAGACCTCCGACATGCTGCGCTCATACGTCGAGGCTACGGAGCTGCCTTTCTTTGTGAAGGGGGTACTGGGTGCGGAAGATGCGGCCAAATGCGCGGCTGCCGGGGCGAAGGCGGTCATAGTGAGCCACCATCACGGCAGGCTGCCTTATGCGGTCCCGCCGCTGATGGCTTTGCCTGAAATCAAGTCAGCCCTGAAGGGTACAGGGGTCAAGATTATCGTGGACTGCGGCATTGCGAGCGGGGCGGACGTGTACAAGGCAATCGCGCTCGGTGCGGATGCCGCCGCAGTAGGCAGGTCCATGCTGCCTGCGCTGGAAAAGGAGGGCGTTGACGGTGTGGAGAAGTTCATCCGCGGTGTGCAAAGCGAGCTTCGCTTCATCATGAGCTGCACGGGGTACCGGCGTGTCGCAGACCTGGACGATGCCTGCCTCAGGATGGGCGGCTTTCAGGTCCTGTGATTCGTGCCGCGGGGCCAACACCCGTCGGGCTAATCTCCTGTGGGCCAATTTCCGGCCAAGGGGCAAACGCCCTGCATCGGGCGGCTAACCCCCGTTCAAGGCTAATCTCCGTCGGGCTGATACCCGCCCAACGGACGGATTCCCGCATTGGGGGATGGTGATTGCGTCCGGTCTGTACGCTACATCAGGCTTTCGGCGATTATGCGGACGGCGAGGAAGTAGCTTTCGTTGAGGTTTGAGGAAAGGCTGGAGAATGCCCCGCATTCCTCCTGCGAGACGAATCCGTGCATCATACCGCGGAGGACGCGCTCGTAGTTCTGCTGCTCCTTTTCGGATATGCCGAACTGCGAGAGGACCGTCCTAATAGGTTTAGAGAATTCTTCGGCCCCTGTGGCAAGCGCGCTGCTGTCCCCCTGGGGGTTGTTCATCAGCAGCAGGTACAGCTGCCGGTGTTCCTTTGCAAAGTTGCGGTAGGCGTCGGCAAGGGCAAAGAGGGCCATGTCCTTCTCTTTGCCCTCTATGGCGGCCATTTCTGCCTCTACCATCTGACTAATAGTATTAAGGTTTATGTCCGCGAGCATTTCGCCCATGCCCTTTACGTGGGCGTAGAGCGAAGCCGTCTTTATGTTGAGCATCCTTGCAAGTTCATTCATGGAAAACGATGCAATTCCCTTTTCTTCAATCAATCTGACGGCGGCTTCCGTGACTGCTTTTTTGTTCAATCCTTGCCGTGGCATGGTTCCTCCCTCTCCTGCTTTGTGGGTATCGTGCGTCTCTGTACGTCTATTATAGGCTAAAGGTATTAGCTTGTCAAACCGTCGGCGGGGGAGTGGGCGATTGCACCGCGTCCCTATTTTACACCCCGCACTGCGCCTTTACTGTGCGTCGTGTCCATACCGCTCGTTGCGTCCCTGTCGCTCACCGTGCCTGTCGCTCACCGTGCCCGATTTTGAGCGTTTGTAGCCTGTAGGCTACACGGGAGGGGAGGACGACTGCTGTATGCTGTGGACATACCGCCCGATTTGCTGTAAAGATGGCATTCTGGTGGGCGGAACGGAGGTTGCATCTTATGGAAGTAAAAAAGATTTGTCCACCAAGCGGAGGCAGCGGGAATCTGCAGGGAGGCAGCGGGAATCTGCAGGGAGGCAGTGGGAATCCGCAGGGAGGCGGGGGATCCGCGTCGGGGAAGCGGGTCCTCTCGTTCGGGTTCAGCGCGCACAACTTGGCCTTGATGGGTCATTCGCTGTCTATCCTGTGGCCCGGCAGGTCGTTCATCCCCTGCATGAATGCGCCGGACCTGACGCAGCATCTGGAGCACTACATGGCAGGTTATATGGAAGGAACGGGTGGCCCGGACATGGCCCTGCTGGTGAACTTGAGTCGGGAGTTCCACGAGCTGGACAGCGCGCTGCGGATGGCACGGGCGCGTTCCGTTCCGGTGCTGGGAGCGGTTGCCGTGGACTTCATCAACGCCTACAGCCTGCGCCTGTGCATGGAGCAGGAGCTTCCTGCTGTCATAGGGGATCTGGATGGCGGGGTGGAACTGGGAGAGGCCCGTGATGCGATACGGGACGGCAGGCGCTTTGTCTCGCGGTCGCTGCTGCGGGGCGGGGGCTACCGCTACGTGGACTTTCCCACCGGCTTTTCCCTGTTGAGCGAGCGGGAGGCCCTGTGCGTGGACGCCAGGCTGGGAGGGCTGTCCAGCAAGGAAGCTTCCGCCCTGCTGGGGCTGGACCCTTCCACCGTGAACACCTACACCTCACGCGCATACGTCAAACTGGGCGTCTCTTCGGGGGAGGAGCTGGTCTGGCTGTTTGCGGGGCGGCCCATGGGCTGCTACCGTGGAGGCGGACCGGGGGGCAGGCCCAAGCTGTTCCCGGTCAGGGGCCGCATGCTGCAGGAAGATAAAAAAAACCGGAGCAAGCGATAGCCTGATCCGGTGCCCGATGGGTAAGATTGTGCTTGCGGTTGCGATCCAAACTGAGAAGGAGTGGAAACTTAGTTTCTCGCGCTTCCCCAAGGAATCTAGGCGCACTCCGCCCTTTGGTGGGCGGATTTCCCCGGAAACCTCTTTGATTATCCGTTGGGATTGCATCCCCTCAAGATGATGATTATATAGCCTGTAAGTCTATTTGTCTAGAGAAAATAGCTGTTTTACCCTAAAAAATTTCCCTACGGTCGTTAGTTTTGCTTTGAAAGCTCTATAACGTTTGTTCGTTGAATGCGTGAACCGTCTTGAAGGGGAAATGGCCTGGCCCCAGCGCCTAGCCTGCAAGGTAAGCGTTCGCGGCGTCTACGGACTTTCCGTACTGCTCCAGAAGGGCGGCGACGTTCTCCTGGACGTAGGCGAGGTCCCCGTCGCGGGAGGCATGCTCCGCCTTTTCCGCCAGGTCGCCGAGCGCAAGGGCCCCGACCATGCGGGAGCTGGATTTGAGGGAGTGGGTCGCGATGCGGTGGGCGTTCAGGTCCCCGTTTTTCGCGCTCTTCTGTATCGTGTATCCGCTTTCCATGTAGGCGTCTGTCCAGTTCTTGAGCAGCTCCCGGTACATCTCATCGTTGCCGGCCGAGAAAGCGAGGCCCTTCACGGTGTCCAGGTCGGGCGAGGCGGAGGGGGGCGTTTTGTCCGAGCCGGCGTCCTGTTCCTGCAGTTCCATCGCGCGGGCGTAAAGGCCCTGTTTCTCGCTGGCGGGCACTTGGCTTTCGCCCTCGGGACGGACTATCTTTTCTGCGGGAAGGAGGTCGAGGAGTATTTGTTCGATGTCTTCGGGAAGGACGGGCTTGGGTAGGTAGTCGGCAAAGCCTTCTTTCTTGTAGTAGGCCCGCGTCGCTTCCCGGGGGCTGAGCGAGGGGTCTGCGTCCTCTGCCTTGATGTCGTTTCCGGTCAGGGCGACGAAGGGGGTGTCTGCGTTCAGGTTTCCTTCCAAGGTCTGGGAAAGGTGGAACGCTTCCAGTCCGTCGGGCTGGGGCATCACGTGGTCAAGGAGGATGAGGTCGTAGTGTTCCTGGCTGAGGAGGTCGAGCATTTCCTGGCCGCCCGTAGCGGTCTTGATTTCTACTTGGACGCTCGAAAGCAGGCGCTCAAGCACCATGAGGTTGATTTCCTGGTCGTCTACGGCCAGGATTCTGGCCTGGGGTGCGGTAAATTTCATGGTGCTCCCTGAAAGCTACTTGTGGCCGAAGGGGTCTTTTGGTGGATTCAGGAAATTCATGACCTTCTGGATGATGACCATCGGAGGCGTCGTCTTGAGGACGTAGCCGATTGGCTTTTCGATGATGATTTCCTTTACCACGTCCTTGCTGTCGTTTCCGGTCAGGAAGATGACGGGGATTTTGGCCGTCTTTGGTTCCTGTTTGAGGGATCTGTAGACTTCAAGGCCGGACATGAGCGGCATCTCGTAGTCGAGAAGCATCAGGTCTATGTGGTTCTGCTTCGCCGCACTGATGGCATCGGTACCGATACTTTCAGCGATGACGTTGTAGAACTTGACGAACCATGACTTGAGGGCCTGCAGGTAAACCGGGTCGTCATCGACGATGAGGAGGGTCTTCTTGCTGGGGTCAAGGGCATAGCTCTTTTCGGAGGGGCTGATGACGTAGGTAAGGCTGTTCGTGCGGATCATGCTGAGGACCTTTTCGGAGGTCACGGGCCGCTCGACGACACCGGTAATGAGGAATTCTTCTATGTATTCCTTTGCATGGGAAATTTCTGATGGCTGACCTATCAGATAGAGCTTTTTATGCTCCGTTGTCTCTGTTACCAGGTCCTTGATGGTCGGGAAGAGGTCGGGAAATGTTCCCTCGATGTCTTCGAGGAACATGAGGATCATGTCTGGGGAAATGTAGTCTGAGTGCGTCTGAAGGTCCTTTATGAAAGCCCCGCTCGCCATGCTGAAGGTTACGTTATAGCTTTCTTTTTTTAATGCAGACATGAGGGATTGTACTAAAAAGTTGCTTGAATCACTCGCAATAAACAGAATGTTCTCTTCCATAACAGAATCTATTATATCAAAAGAACTTATAGAAAGCAAGGAAAAAGAAGAAAGGATATTCAAGGAAAAGAAACTTGATGCATAGGAATATAGCTAGCCATTTTCGATGCTTTGTGCTATACTCGTAAGGCTAGGAGTAAAAGATGAAGTTCACATTTGACCGCGACGCGATGATTGGCGAGATTGCCATAGCCCAGGAGATAATTTCAACGAAGAACTCTGGTTCTATCCTCTCGAACGTGTTCCTCTCCGCATCGGATAATTCGCTGACGATCAAGGCGACGGACGTGAAGGTCGCCTTCCAGACCGTCGTTCCGGTTCAGGTGCAGGACGAAGGCTCCACGACGGTCTACTGCGACAAATTCATGGGCATCCTCGCCTCCCTGCCTCCCGGCGACGTTGAATTCGACCAGGCCGAAGGAGACGGATCCCAGGCCTTGAGCGTGATTATCCGCCCGGTCGGCAAGAAGATAAAGTTTGAAATGCGGACGATGAGCGAGGAGAAGTTTCCCGAAATCGCCGTTTCCGAGGACGCTCCCTACTTCGAGGTCGGTGCGAAGGACTTGAAGGAGATGATCGCCCAGACGGTCTTTGCTGTCAGCGTGGACGAGACCCGCTACTTCATGAACGGTGTCTATTTTGAGAAAAAGGGCGACCTGCTGAACATGGTCGCGACCGACGGACGGCGAATGGGCTTCAGCTCTAAGGAAATCCTCTCCGGCGTGAGCGATTTCCCCGCTGCGATAATCCATCCCAAGGTGCTCGGTGTCGTGCTCAAGCACTGTCCCGACGAGGGCAACATCGGCATGGCCATCGTGGACAGGATGGTCTTTTTCAAGTTCGGCAACTACCGCTTCAGTGCCGCCCTGATCGACGGGCAGTTCCCCGCCTACGAGCGTGTCATTCCGGCGAGCCAGCCCCACAGCTTTACGGTCGCAAAGGAAGACCTCATCGCCGCCATGAAGCGCGTCGCCTTGATGGTGGACAAGAAGGCCGGCCGTATCTATTTCAATATGGAGCCGGGCCTGCTCCGCATCACGAGCCATCAGAGCGAGCTCGGCAGCGCGGACGAGGAGATTCCCTCCGACTATTCCGGTGATTCGACATCCATCGCGATGAACTACCGCTATATCGAGGAGCCCCTCCGTGTCCTTTCAGGCGACAGGATTGCCTTTGAGTTCTCGGAGGAGATGAAGGCCGTCACGATGCGGCCCGAGCCGGCCTCCCACTACTTCCATATCATCATGCCGATGCAGCGGGAAGGATAAGCTTCCTGTCCGATTGCGGGGGGCGGCCCAAACGGGACGCTTCTTCCGGCATCGGCAGGCAGTGAGAGGGGGCGCGTTGCCCCCTTTTTTTATGGCCGCCGCCCTGTGGGCCTACCAGCTGGTCCAGGAGGAGGATGATGATGTTGATGAGGAGGACTTCTGCAGCTGGAGCCGCTGGGCCGCCTGCCTTTCTTTCTGCAGGTCCCGTATCTTTTCCTTTGCCCGCGAGTCCCCGCTCGACTGCCAGACGTCCTGCATCAGCGCGAGGGCTTCGTCGTACAGTTCCATAGCCTCGTAGAGGAGGGCCGCGTTATAGCCGGCTTCGAACAGATGCTCGCTCCTGTAGATGGAGAGGAACTTGTTCCGGGCGGGAACCAGCTTGCCGTTATGCGCGAGCTTGTTGGCCTCCTTCATGTCCGACCCCTTTGCCTTGAGCAGGGTCAGGCTCTTGCTTTCCGTGTAGGGGGTGAAGTCTTGCATGATGCGGGTGATGAAGCTGTCGAGCTTGGAGGACAGGATGGAATAGCTGGATTCGACCTGTTTCCAGTTCGAGGTCTTGGAGGATTGTCCCTCGCAGCTGTATTTTTCCTTGGAGATGACACGGTTCGTGCTCGTCTCGACCACCTGGTAGAGGAGGGTCGCGGAGACCTCCCGCCAGTAGTTTGTCTTAAGGACGGGCTTTCCTTCCTTGTCCGTTTCGCCTGTGTCCTCGCTCTCTTTCTCTATGGTCGAGCTGAATTCAACGAGTCCGCCCGTGATGTAGAGGTCGGCGGGAATCTTGGCGGAGCGCTGCCTGAGCGCATATTCGACATCCTTGGGATCGACATAGTTCAGGTTGTCCGCAAGCAGGAGCCTCCTGCTGAGCTGTTCGTCCAGCTTTGCCAGCAACGCCTTTTCCTCGTTCTGGCTGCTGTAGATTTCTCCCTGCCTGCGGGTGTACTCATCGAAGCTGTAGACGGGGGTGGAATCATACGACGCCGTTCCCATCTCGGTCGAAGTTCTGAAGGGAAGCGCGGAGACCGCATTGTAGTTTTCGACCTCGAGGTTTGCGGGTCGTTCCACTTCCTGGTGGACCGTGGTGGAACAGGAGGCGAGCAGGAGTGCCGCGATGCAGAGGAATCCAGCCGTCCGCAAGGGACGCTGTATGACAGGATGCTTTTTCATGAAAATGCTCCTTAAGGCGTGTTCCCAAAAAGTCCTCGCGGCTCAGCCGTGAGATTTCCTGAGTCTGCCTTCTTGCTATGACGTTACACTTTTTTATCATACACGAATTGATGCGAGGGGGCAACGGGGAAGGACGGCGGTACTGCCGGCTGCTTGCTATTGGTCGCCCGTCAGGCTGTCGGTCTGTTCCGAGGCTTCCAGCAGGGACTTGTAGAGGACGTTCGTGTCGATAGGCTTGGAGATGTGGGCGTTCATTCCCGCCTCTTTGCTCTGCTGGACGGCCTCGCTGTAGGCGTTTGCGGAGAGGGCGAAGATGGGGATGGTCTTTGCGTCTTCCCGGTCGAGCGAGCGGATGGCCCTGGTCGCCTCGTA
>JAILON010000016.1 GCA_024690865.1 Treponema sp.
CATCATAGACGGCCTTCGACTTGGTTTTGGAAGCCGGAGCGGCTTTCTTCTCCACCATAAGCGGCTTCTCCGCAACAGCCGCAGCCTGTACCGCTGGGGCCGGGCTTTTCACGAGCGGAGCAGATTTCTGTATCGCTGGGGCGGCCTTAGCAGGCTTCCTGGCAGCAGCCGAAGCCTTTGCCACGGAAACGGCCTTGGTTTTAGCGACAACCTTCTTCGCGGGCGAGGCCTTTTCCTTGGTGGTCGCAGCTTTTACAGCCTTACCAGACTTGGCAGGCTTTTCCTCTGGAGCTTTTTTAGATTTTACTGCCGTAGATTTTGAAACAGGAACCTTGGCTGTACCGGCTGTTGTCTTCTTGACTTTGGAGCTTGACGTGTCTGACTTTCCACCCATGGCCATATAGTATAATGGGAAGCGGCAGGGCTGTAAAGGGTATGCCCGTTTCAAAACAACAAGACCTTGACCTATTCGGCAACTATTATTAGAATATCCCCATTGTGCTGATTCGATATTCTACAGATTCCAGTGGAAAGCCCATAGAAAAGGCTTTCATATATACGAAGAAAGAACACAACATATCGCCTTCCGCATTAGACCCAGACGCAATTTTCGTCGTAACCAGGCTCAGGGACTCGGGGTTTGCAGCATATATAGTTGGCGGCGCAGTTCGGGACCTCCTCGTAGGCAGGAAGCCCAAAGATTTCGACATAGTCACCGACGCAACCCCCAGCAGAATCAAGAAGATATTCCGCAATTCCCGCATAATCGGCAAACGCTTCCGTCTCGTGCACATATTCTTCGGCGAAAAGATATTCGAAGTCTCCACATTCCGCTCCATAGAGGAGGGGTCGGTTGGAAATGTATTCGGGACGATGGACGAGGACGTACAGCGGAGGGACTTCACCCTCAATGCCCTCTACTACGATCCAATCAAGGAACAGATAATTGACTACGTAGGCGGTGTCAAGGACATCAAGAAGGGCCTCATACGACCGGTTATCCCCATAGACCGGATTTTCATAGAAGATCCGGTCCGCATGCTCCGTGCCGTAAAGTACGGGGCAACGACAGGCTGCAAACTGCCGTTCCTGTTGCGAAGGAAAATTCGAAAGTCTGCCCAGCTGCTCTCCCCCATATCCCCTTCCCGCCTTACGGAAGAAATTCTCAAGATCATAAACAGCGGACACGCCTACGACATCATCTCAAAGGCCGTGGACACCGACCTGTACGCCTACCTCCAGCCGTCCGCAATGAATATGATGCTGGACGACAAAAAATATTCAAAGGCCTACTTCGCCAGCTTAAAGGAACTGGACAAACTGGTGCAGAAAGATCCCAGCAGCAGGCTGGGAGAGCGCCTCTGCTTTATCCTAAGGGACTTCGTATCCGGCCTAACCGAATGGAACAAGGAGAAGGAGAACGGTACGTCCGCCGCAGAGCTGTACAAAACCACCTGGGCCAGATGCCGCAACTTCATCCTGCCGATGAACCCCCAGCGGACGGAACTGGACTTCGCAGTCCGAAAGATCCTCTCCAGCTACGGAATCTCGGTCAAAAAAAAGGAACGCAGCAGGCGGCGGACAAAAACTGCCCAACAGAGCCCAACAGAATAAAGAAAAAGCTTGAAAAGTCCTAAGCAATTATTGACAAAATCGCAAATTTTGTTGTAACATACGTAAACATTTTAGCGTAATTCATATTATTAGTGAGGTTTATATATGGCAGTACCCAGATCAAAGACTTCAAAGGCCGTAACAAAGGGCAGGCAGACTGTAAATATGAAGCTGAAGGCACCGCACCTCGTAGAGTGTGGCAACTGTGGCAACCTTATCTTGCAGCATCACGTCTGTCCCAAATGCGGGTTTTACAATGGACGCCAGGTAATTATGCCTGAGGCAAAATAAACAGCAGTAGCACTTATTAACGCAGGAGTTGACAATGGCAGACAATGCAGAAATCGCAAATGATGAATTGTTTAAGAAGATTCAGACCATCATCGCTGAAAAGCTCGAGGTCGATGTAGCAAAGGTTACGCCTGATGCCACTTTCCGTGGAGACCTCAGCGCGGACAGCCTGGACACCTACGAGCTTGTGTACCAGATTGAGACGGACATGGGAGTCAAGATTCCGGACGAAGTCGCCAATGAATTTGAAAGCGTCAAGGACGCTTACAACTACATCAAATCACAGCAACAGTAAGGACAACTACTGTTGTGAAAAGCACAGTGGCAATATGCCGACCTTGGCATTGCGCTGTGCTTTTTTTTGTTTAAAATCGGAGGTTGCCGTGAACATCCGGGACAAGATTTACGAACGCAAGGAACTAAAAAAAGAAAGGAAGGAAGAGCTTGAAGCCTTCTGCCGGAATCTTGATTTGCATTTTAAAAATTTGAACATGCTGGACTTGGCATTCCACCACAGGTCTTTTTCAAATGAAAATGAAGAGCACCGGCACTACAACAATGAAAGACTGGAATTCCTCGGGGACAGCGTACTTGGCCTTGCGGTCGCATCATTCCTGTACGAGGACATGATGGACAACCCGGAGGGGGACCTGGCCCGCATAAAGGCAAACGTCGTCAGCGAACAGACACTGGCCCCCATCGCCCTGGAGCAGATGCACATTGACCGTTACCTGATACTCGGCAAGGGCGAGGAAATGACCGGCGGCAGGACAAAGAAGGCCATCCTTGCCGATGCGGTGGAAGCCGTTATCGGCGCGCTCTACCTGGATTCAGGCTTTGAGGAGGCGGTCAAGCTAGTAGAACGCCTTATCGTGCCGGAAATCCGCAAAGTGCAGGCAGACAAGGGAAACAAGGACTACAAGACCCTCCTGCAGGAATACTACCAGAAACGGCATAAGCTCTGCCCGAAATATGAGCTGGTCAAGGTGACGGGGCCGGAACACGACAAGACTTTCTACATGAAGGTCGTTTTCGGAGACATAAGCTACGGACCGGCAAAAGGCAAGACCAAAAAGGCCGCGCAACAGGCGGTCGCCAAGGAGGCCTGCGCCGCCTTGGGCATTGAGTCCTGACCGTTCCGCATTTTGCCCTATACATCAATTGGAAAAAACTGTATACTATCGGCGGTTTACAGAGAAAACTTTAACCGCATCAGGCGGCCCAATATATATGTACAGGAATGACGCATGAAATTTACTGAATTTTCCCTTGACGAACGGCTTTTGAAGGGAATCGAGGGGGCGGGCTACGTAGACTGCACGCCCGTCCAGGAGCAGGTGCTCCAGAACTCCTTGGAAGGGAGAGATTTGTATGTCCAGTCCCAGACTGGAACGGGAAAGACCGCTGCCTACCTGGTTTCCATCATCCAGGAACTTCTGGCACGGCAGGATGTTGCGGGGCGCAAGGCCCTGATTATGGTTCCCACGAGGGAACTCGCCGTACAGGTCGAAGAGGAGGCAGTAAAGCTCGCCGGCGGCACCGAGCTCAAGTCCGCAAGCTTCTACGGCGGCGTAGGATACGACAAGCAGATTGCCGCGATAAAGGGCGGCGTTGACATCATCATCGGAACGCCGGGCCGCGTCATTGACCTGAACGAAGGCGGCCAGCTCAAGCTGGACGGAGTCTCATTCCTCGTCATCGACGAAGCGGACAGGATGTTCGACATGGGCTTCTACCCCGACCTCCGCCGCCTGCTCAAGGTCCTGCCCCCCTCCGAAAAGAGGCAGACCATGCTCCTTTCCGCGACGCTCAACTCCTACGTCAAGAACCTCGCTTGGGAGTATACACGGAACCCCGCCGAAATCACGATAAACGTCGAGAACATCACGGTTGACGAGATTGACCAGTCCCTCATCCACGTCTCCAGCAAGGAAAAGATGCGGCTCCTCCTCGGCATCATCCAGAGGGAGCAGCCGGAAAGCCTGATTATCTTCTGCAACACAAAGCGCAGCTGCGAGGTCATTTCCAAGCGGCTGGTCGTCAACGGCGTGGAAAGCCAGTTCATCATCGGAGACCTGCCCCAGAAAGTTCGTCTCAAGATAATGGACGACTTCAAGGCCGGAAAAGTCAAGTGTCTGGTCGCAACCGACGTAGCCGCGCGCGGAATTGACGTGAACGACCTTGCGATGGTCATAAACTACGACCTTCCCAACGAGGCGGAGAACTACGTGCACCGCATCGGTCGCACCGCGCGGGCGGGCAAGTCCGGCAAGGCCTATACCTTCTGCTCCGAGCAGGACGTGTACAACCTGCCCGCAATCGAGCGTTACGTCGGCAAGGAGATTCCCTCCCAGGTCGCCGTCGAGGAGATGTACGTGGAAGACAAGTCCGCCGGCATGTACATCCGCACGGAGAACTACCACGAGGAGTACAACGACACGAGCGAGTTCGGCCGCCGCAGGCAGGCAGAGTACGAACGCAGCGGCCGCGGGCGTGGCCGTGGCAGGGGTCGTTCCGACGGGCATGGTCGCGGAAGAGGCGAGGAAGGACGGTCCGGCGGACGAGGACGCGGACGCGGCCGCTATTCCGAGCGCAACGAGGAGGCCAAGTCCGAGTACAGGCGCGACAGGCGCGTCTTCTCCGCCGAGGAAGAAGCCGAGCTTGCGACGATGAGCAGCGAGGAGCGGATGAAGAAGTACAAGGAGAAGTTCGCCTCCTCCATCCCGGCGGCAAACGCCTCCGGCAGCGAGAAACCCTCGTCCGGCAAGAACGGCTCGCGCAAGGGCAGGAAAGGACGCGGAAACGATGAAGGCAGCAAGGCCACCCGCTCCAACGCCCGCTCCGTCTCTTCCAAGGGCAAGAAGGGGAACCAGAGGCCTGCCGGAAAGAAGCCGCAGGCACAGGCTCCGGCCGGCAGGAAGAATGATGGCAAGAAGGGACTCCTGACCGCCCTGAAATCCCTGTTTGGAAAGAAGTAAAAAGCACTTGGACGCTCTGAAACGGTTTACCCCCGCCGTCATTGCCGCCATGCAGCAGGATGTGGCCGAGGCGGGGGGCAACGAGGTCTTCTGGGCCGGCAGGATAAACGAGGACGGAATTGTCACGTCGGTCCACGTCGGATCCCGGGGAAATATCAATTCCGTCATCGTCAACAGTAGCACGGCCAGGGCCGGCCATGTCCTCATCCACAACCATCCTTCCGGTCGCCTCGCTCCCAGCGGGGCGGATCAGGCCGTCGCAGAAAATGCGACCGACAGTTCGCTCGGTTTCTACATCGTCAACAACGATATAAGCGAGGTCTACGTCGTCCTGGAGCCGGTCAAACCAAAGAAGACGCAGAAACTGGACCCGGACAAGGCTGCCTGGTACATCTCCCAAGACGGACCGCTCGCAAGGAAATCGGACGCCTACGAGGAACGCCCCACCCAGATCGAGCTTCTGAAGGAAGTCTCCAAAACCTTCAACGAAAACAAAATCGGCGTGTTCGAGGCAGGCACCGGGGTCGGCAAGAGCTACGCCTACCTCATTCCCTCCCTCCTCTGGGCAGAAAGCAACAAAGAGCGGGTCGTCATTTCAACAGGGACGATAAACCTTCAGCAGCAGCTGGTGGAAAAGGACCTTCCTGCGGCGGAAAAAATCATCGGCAAGAAAGTCAAGTACATCCTGCTCAAAGGCCGGCAGAACTACGTCTGCATGAGGCGCCTTGCCGAAGCAGGAGAGGAGCGGGACCTTTTCTCCGAGGACCAAGGGGCATTCGATTCGATTGTCGCCTGGGCCAAGAACAGCGCGACCGGAAGCCGCAGCGACATCAGCTGGATACCTCCGGAAAGCGTGTGGTCCAGGGTCAACAGCGAGAGCGATGCCTGCATGGGGGGCAAGTGTCCCTTCCGAGAGGACTGCTTCGTCATGAAAAACCGCAAGGAAGCCGCCGATGCGCTCGTGATTGTCGTGAACCACCACCTCCTCTTTGCGGACATAGAGAGCCGCATGAACGGGGGCGGCTATGACGACACGGCCGTCCTGCCCCCCTACCGGCGGATTGTCTTTGACGAGGCGCACGGCATAGAGGACAGCGCGACCAGCTTCTTCTCCGAGTCCATCACCTCCTTCAAACTCAAGAAACAGCTCAGGCTGCTCTATCGCACGAGAAAAAGCAGCAAGGCCGGCCTCTTGATGACAGTCTCCCTGCTGACGAACGACGATTCTTTCATCGCGAATGCCTCCGCCACGATCAAATCCATCACCGACCGCATGGACCAGCTGGATGAAGTTGCCTTCTCGCTGCTGAACAATTCCTATTCGCTCAGGCTGTCGGAGGCCACCGCTCCGTCGCTCGCATCCCTGTTCCCGGTCACCGTCGCCCTCAAGGAATCCATCGGGGACCTGACCGGCCTTTTGCACGAGACCTTGGATAATCTGAGCGACGACGACAAGGACATTCCCGCCGTCTGGGAAACAAAGAGCGTCGTCCGCCGACTGGAAGGATTCATCAAGCTGCTCAAGGACTTCTCGGAGTGGAATGAGCATCCAGACAAGGTCTTCTACTTCCAAAAGGAACGGCTTCCCCCCCGGAAGGCTGGAGAAAAGCCGCTTTGGTTCGCAAGCTTCACAGCAACACCGCTCGACGTGTCGCACATGATGGCAGAGGGCGTCTTTACGCCAATGGACTCGGTAGTCTGTACAAGTGCGACACTCAGAACGGGAGGCAGCTTTTCCTACTGGATGAGGCGGACGGGAGCGGGCCTCATAGAAGAGGACAGGCTGTCGCAGGCACTGTTCGACTCCCCCTTCCCCTACGGAAACAGGGTTCTTTTCGCCGTACCGGGAGACGCCCCCCTGCCCACCCAGGAGTCCCAGAGCTTCCAGTCCTTCACCCACGGAGCGGTCCCCGAACTGATCGAGGCATCCGGAGGCAGGACGCTCGTCCTGTTCACGTCATACGAATCCCTCCGGCAGACCTATGCAAGCTGCCGGTCACGATTGGAAAAGGCGGGCATAAGCTGCCTCAAGCAGGGGGACGACGACCGCTTTAGGCTGCTTGAAAGCTTCAAGACCGACAGGACAAGCTGCCTCTTCGCCACGTCAAGCTTCTGGGAAGGGGTGGACGTGCCCGGAGAAAGCCTGAGCCAAGTCATCATCGTCAAGCTCCCCTTCCCCGTCCCTACCGACCCGGTGTTCGCGGCACGGAGCGAAGCAATAGAAAAAAACGGAGGATCATCCTTCATGGAGCTGAGCGTCCCCGATGCGGTGATAAAATTCCGCCAGGGATTCGGCCGCCTGATCAGGAGAAGCGACGACAAGGGGGTGATCGTCGTCCTGGACAGAAGGATAACAACAAAGCCCTATGGAAGAATCTTCATCTCCAGCATCCCGGAAACACGGCGGATGGCGAATCCTCTTGCATACATAGTCTCAGCGGAAAAACGCTTCTGGGAAAACACATAGGATCCGCGCAGCATTGCCGGGCTTTTTAAAAAAAGGAATCAAAGCAAGCAACTTTTAAAACAAGTTCCATAGACGCAACTCCTTTTCTCCTATATACTGTCCGCATGCTTAGCATCCTTACGATTATCTGCCTGTTCAGCATCGTCGCCTTTCCGACCCTCATGCTGACAATCTGCTACCCCTTCAGCCGCAAGGCTTCCCTCTTCTGGTCAAACTACATAACAAACGTGTGCGCACGGCAGGTATTCGCGGTACTGGGCCTCTACATGGGATTCAATTTGGACGCGGACAAAAAGAGCCGCAGGAACATGCCAAAGCAGTTCCTCATCCTGTCCAACCACCAGAGCCTCATGGACATCGTAGTCTACCTGGTCTACTTCGGCGACAAGAAAGTCCGCTTCGTCGCCAAGGACAGCCTGTCAAAAGTCCCGATGGTCGGCAAGATGCTCAAGAGCCAGGGACACTGTATGATTCCCCGCAGGGGCAGCCCCATGCAGGCAATGGAAACGCTCAAAAAGTTTGGCGGCAGGGTCAGGGAGGACGAGCAGATCCTTCCCTTGATTTTCCCGGAAGGAACGAGGAGCAAGGACGGCAGGCTGGGAAAATTCTACGCGGCAGGATTCCGCATGGTCGAAGACACGGTCAAGCTCCCCGTGGCAGTATGTGCGCTCGATGGCGGCTGGAAGCTGTCCAACCTCCTCCGTATACTCAGCAATTTGTCCAAGGGGGCATACCGGGTAAAGGTCCTGAAAGTCTATGACATTCCCACGAGCAAGGAGGAGGAGAAACAGATACTCGCAGAAGCTTCTGACCTCATAGACTCGCAGCTCAAGGCATGGCGGGACTGAAAAGGGAGCGGAAGCCCAAAACAAAAGACTTTCCGGCTGACTATGCCAGCCCCGACTCCGAGAAAGCCCCCCGTATATGGTATACCGGCTCCAGGTCGGGAACGTCGAGGGCCAGCACGTCAAAACGGATGAGGCAGGATTCGTATTCGGGGTGTTCCATCAGGAAGTATTTCGCCGTCCTGACTATCCGGCTTCTCTTGCGGGGGCCCAACTCGCCTGCGAGGGTCTCCACATCCCCGCCCGGCAGGGACTTGACCTCAACAAAGACGAGGCTCTCCCCTTCGCGGGCAATGATATCTATCTCTCCGCCCTTCATGCGGTAGTTGCGGCCGATGATTTCAAAAGAGTGTTCAGAAAGGTACTTGGCTGCCCTTTCCTCGCCATCCCTGCCTTTTTCGCAGGTAGACGGCTGAGCCGGGGACAAAACTTAAAACTCCGTATTGACGAGCATGCTTCCAAACTCGCCCTTGACCTTGCTTCCGTTGGCGGAATAGGCAGAGTACTCCGAGGACTCCTTCTGATAGCATTCCTCCAATACGTTTCCAATGAATTCCTTGGTCGTACCAACGTAAAAGCGGAGGGCATCGTTTTCAACCTTGCTCTTGGTCAACTTGCCACGAAGGCTGGTGAACACGGGCTCCACATCCTTCTGGGAATACAGCTCCCGATTGGAGCCGACAATCTTCTCGCGCTCCTCGTCCAGAACGACGAAGTTGTCGCTCAGCTTCCTGAGCCGCTCCAGCGTCTCCTGCAGGCTGTCCCAGTTCCGCCTCTTGACATCCTTGTGGAGCTTCCCCTGCTCCTTGAGGATATTGTCAAGCAATGCATCCTCGGACTTGAGGACCTCCAGGAGCTTCGTATTCCCTGCGGGAACCGCCCCATCAGCAGCCCCTTCAGGAGCAGCATCTTCGGCAGCCTCCCCAGACAATCCCTTCAGGAACGCGGCGTTGCGCTCGTGAATCCGCTTGGCCGCAAGGTCATCCGCATAGGGGTCTGCCACCGCAGGCCCCTTGGTACCCGCAGGAGCATTCCCTGCAGCAGTCGTGGCAGGTGAAGGAGACTTGAACGCCTCCTTCACCGCCTGCATAAAGCTCATCTTCATTTATCCCTTCCCACGAGAAAATTATTTCTCCCCTCCATTATCGAAAAAAGCAGGAACGGGCTTAACAAAAAAATATCGGACACCTGCTTACTTATTGCAAATTCCGGTTGCAGGCCTTATACTAGAGCTATGGATTTCTTACCGGCAGAATTCAAGGCATACATCGCCCCGGGAGCGGACAGGGCGGGCATCCTGCAGGACTACCTGCATGACAGGGGCGTGGAGTCCGCCATCGCCGCCATAGACGGCAGGCAGCACATCCTCGTGCAGTTCGACAGCCGCTTCTACAATCCCCAGTTCAAGATAAAGACGGTCATAGCCCACTACGACCGGGTGGAAGGAAGCCCCGGTGCGAACGACAACAGCGCGGCAAACTTTCAGATAGCGGACTGGGCGGGAGAGCTTGCAAAATGGCAGGGGATCCACAACGTCAGGATTTTCTTCACGGACGGAGAGGAATTGGGCTGGAACAACGGGACGCTCCTGCAGGGGGCCTACGGCATAGCCAACGTTTTCAAACGGCTGGGCATAACGAACGACGACATCTATGTATTCGATTCCTGCGGAAGGGGCGAAGTCCCCATCCTGGCACGGACCGTCCTGCCCCCCAAGGTTCCGGCCGGCTTCGCAAAAGCCTTCGGGGACCTGTACGGCAGGACCCAGGAGCTCCTGCGGCGCTCATGCCCCGGCCGCTGGATGAGCCTGCCCGTCCCCTACAGCGACAACGCATCCTTTCTGGCCTGCGGCATCCCTGCGGTGGCCTTGACCATGCTGCCGGCACAGGAGGCATCGCTGTATGCGAGGGAACTGGTAAACAGCAAGAACCTTGAAGCCCAGGTGATGAATCGGGAAGCAAGCAAGCAGAAGCGGCTGTCCGGCGAACAGGTGGACTACTCCTACAAGGAACGGCTGCCCCACACCTGGCGGCTTTTCCACACGCCAAACGACAACATAGCAAGCCTTACGCAGGAAAGCTGGAGGATAATGCACAACATACTGACCACGCTGGCAGAATCCAAGTCCCTACAGATTTAAGGCGTGTTTTGTGCCCCTCGTTTCTCACCGGCCTCTGTTTCCGCAGTTTTGAAACTGCCGCCTGGGACTTAGAAGCTGTCAGAAGTAGAAATGCTGATCGAACCGAGGTGTACAGTTCCGCTGTAGGACTTGCTGCCGTCGGCCGTATCCTCGCCAACCGTAACCGCGTATGCATCGACGTAATACGTTCCTGCGCTCGTTGCAGAGGAGGAGTAATAGTCGGCATCCGATGAACTTGGAACGGGGTTGGAAGAATCCCTTCCAAAGTCGAATCCAAAGCTGGAGTTCACGCTCCGGCGGGGGATCCCTATGACGGTGGCATGTCCTTCATAGCGGGTCATGGGAGAAGACGAGGTACAGACGACGGCCTTGTAATCCGGACTGTTTGCGGTGTTGTAGTTGGAAAGGCGGATATAGACGTAAACACCACCTGCCCCGATAAGGGGCGTCGGGGCCGCCGTTCCCGCCAGATTCAACGTTTTGTAGCCGGAGCTCACCAAGGAATCCCTCTTCGACGTATCCGACAGGGATTCGATGCGCGACTGCCTGCTCTCCATGACAGAGGTATTGTTGTAAATCTTGTAATATATTTCCGTCCCCAGGTAGGAAAAAGAACCGGAACTCGTATCCGCCGCCGTCCTGAAGCTGAAGAACTGCAAGGAACGGTCCGCATTGCCGTAGCTGGGACTGGTACCGGCCAGTATCGGGGAATCGACATAATGGGAAGACTCCAGCCCGCAGGAAAGCAGGGCCGGAACACAGAGGCAGGAAATGAAAAGGAAGCGCAAGCTTTTTTTCCGCAGCACGGTTTTCATCCTGCCTCCCCTCGCCTATTCCAGCTTTCCTGCAGCCGTGAGGGCGATCAAGCGGCTGTGGGCAAGCTTGGCGAACTCATCCCCGGAATATGTGTCTATTATCTTCTGGTATGATTCCTTGGCCTTCGCAAAGTCAGAAAGGGACTCGCTGACCCGCCCCAAGTTGAACAGGGCATGGGGGGCAAGGTTGAAGCCCTCCTTTCCTGCCGCCGTCTCGTAGCAGGAGGCAGCAGACTGGTTGTCACCCAGCTCTTCGGCACAGACCCCGGCATTGTAATGGCATATAGCCGCAGTATAGAGCTTTTCTCCTGCCGCGGCCGCCTTGAGGTACCCATCCTTTGCAGCGTTCCAATCCTTCTTCTGGAAATAGATGTCCGCAGCCAACATGTTGGCCCTCGCACCCACTATGCCGCCCTTGGAGAGGTAGGCAGCCAGGCTTTCAAGCGCCGCAGTCTGCCTTGCAGCGGCATCGCTGTCGGAAAGCTCCGAGCCGCCTTTGGCGAAGGCGTACTCAATGGAATCCAGCGCCGCAAGATTCTTGCCGCGGACTGATTCGGAAACGCCAAACACAACGCAAAGCGTGATGGCCGCAACGGCCAGGATTCCTATGCAGGCCAACAGGGGAACCCTGTTGCGCATCATGAAAGACTCGACTTTCTCCTGAGCGCCTTTCTTCTCTGCCTTGTCCGAATTTCCACTACCCAACGTAAGCACATTAGCTGCCATGTATAATACTCCCGAAAACAACGTATCAATAAAGATTTTGCCAATTATATAGAAAAGCGTTCCTTTTTGCAACTGTTTGGACAACGCAGTTTCAAAAGTCCCCGCCGGCGATGCCGCAAGTCGCGCTCCCAGAGAGACTTACAACCCGAAGGCACCCTCTAAAAGCGGGACTTGTCCAGTTTTTGGAGATGCCGTATAATACCCGCATGGACTTGAAAACGCTTTACTCCGAGATTCTGAACGAGCACAACATACGTCCGTCCCACAAGGGGACGATGGACGAACCAACCCTGGTGCTTCGGGGCGTAAACCCCAGCTGCGGGGACGACATCTACCTGCAGCTCAAGGTGGACGAAGACGGCAAGATCTGCGAGGGGTCATTCTCCGGTTCCGGCTGCGCAATAAGCCAGGCCAGCGTGGATATGATGCTGGACAACATAATAGGAAGGACAAAAGAAGAAGCCCTGCACCTGGCGGACAGCTTCATGAAGATGATACAGGGCAAGGAGCTGGATGAAAAGGAGCTGGAGGATCTGGACGAAGCCGCATCCCTGCAGAACATCAGCCACATGCCCGCCAGGGTCAAATGCGCCGTCTTAGGCTGGCACACGATGCAGGAGATGCTGAAGGGCGGCAGCACGGCAGCTTCCGCCCACGCCGACCACTGCCAGCCAGAGGGTGCCTGCCAATAAGCCTGAGCCACTTTGCCAACAAGCCAGAGGTACTCTGCCAACAAGCCGAGCGGCTCTGCCAATAAGCCAGAGAGTCTCTGACAACAAGCCGGAGAGTCTCTGACAACAAGCCAGAGAGTCTCAGGCAACAAGCCAGAGCGGCTCCGCCAACAAGCCGGAGCGGCTCCGCCAACAAGCCACGGTCAGCATGCCAATGAGCCCTGGCGCAACAGCGAGCGCCCCTCTTGCAACAGCTGGCAAATCGTGCTATTCTAGCTTACTATTTTAAACCACAACTAGTACAAATACTAGCAAAGAAGGAACATTATGTCTTTTCTACCATTTTTTCTCCAGACGGCGAACGCCAGCGGAGCGTCAGGAGCGGCGGCCGGGACCGCAGCGGGAGCAGGTATGGTAACATTCCTGCCCCTCATACTGATTTTCCTTATAATGTATTTCCTGATGATTCGGCCCCAGAACAAGAAGCAGAAGGAGACGCAGAAGATGCTTGAAGCCCTCAAGAAGGGCGACAAGGTGATTACGATTGGCGGAATCCACGGAACGGTCTCCAACGTCAAGGACGACACCGTTACGCTCAAGGTTGACGACAACTGCCATGTTGAGTTCAACAGGAGTGCAATAGCCAGCGTCGTCAATCCCAAGCCCCTCGTCGTCGAAACGGAAAAGGGTGACAAGAAGAACAAAGACAGCAAAGCCGACAGCAGTTCGGAAAAAACTGGTGATACAAAGGACAAAAAAGATGAGTAAAAGAGGTCGTCTTGTTTTAATTTTGGCCGTCCTCGCGGTTTGCTTCCTTTTCCTGTGGCCAACGCTGCAGTGGTATGCAAACACGCCAAAGGACCAGCAGGCGCTCGCATTGAGCTCCCTAGAGAACATCAAGGACTATTCAAGCCACAAGGCTTCCTCCGACGTAAAGGCGATGAAGGCAGCCGTCAAGGCGGACAAGTCCATCCTGCTTGATGAAAACCAGAAATGGCTTGAAAAAGTGGCAAAGAAGAACTACAGGGATATGGAGCAGGCTGTTCCCAATCCCATGACCCTGTATGACGCACTGGCGTCCTTCTCCTCGCAGCAGGAGCTTGAGGAGCTTGTAGAAAAGCGCTATCGCGATGAAATCCTCAAGAACAAGAAATACTACCAGAACTCCGTAAAGCTGGGTCTCGACCTTTCCGGTGGAATGAACGTCATCGTGAAGGCGGACTTGGACAGCGTCGTCGCAGCCCAGAAGGACAATTTCGCGGCGGACGAGCAGACGCTGAAGCAGACGGCAATGCAGCAGGCCCTTGAAACCCTGACAAACCGCATCGACCGCTTCGGCCTCTCCTCCCCTACGATTAGGCAGCAGGGAGAAGACAGGATTTACATAGAGCTTCCCGGCAGTGCGGAGACCGACCAGATCAATTCGATCATCCAAGGACGCGGCATACTGAACTTCCGTCTGGTGGACAACGATGCGACGCAGGCCTTCAACAGCTATTTCATGCAGCATCCCGACAGCACCTTCGACTCACAGGGAAGGCTCATCGATCCGTCCATAATCCCCGACGACTGCGAGGTGTTCGGCTACTACACGACCGATGAATACGGATTGGACCAGAGGATCGGCTACCTTGCGGTAAAAAAAGAAATCATCCTGGACGGAAAGCACATCAAGTCCGCCCGCGTCGGGACCGAGGATCTGACCAACCGGCCGTCAGTAAACTTTACCCTTGACGGCGAAGGAACGGCCATTTTCGGAACCTTCACGAGTGCCAACGTGGGAAAGAGCCTCGCCATAGTGAGCGACAACCGCATCAAGAGCAATGCGACGATCCAGAGCGCCATCACCGGTGGCCAGGTCGCCATCACGGGATTCGGCCTGGAAGAGGCAAACAACCTTGAGAAAGTCCTTCAGACGGCATGGCTGGACGTTCCGCTGACGGTGGAAAGCCAGCAGGTAATCGGAGCCTCGCTCGGAGACCAGTCCATCAGGCAGGGAATCACGGCCATCGCCGTTGGACTTGCCCTCATCATGATTTTCATGCTGATCTGGTACAAGGGTGCGGGAATCAACGCCTGCGTCGCCCAGATACTGAACCTCTACATCATGTTCAGCATCCTCAGCGCATTCAATTTGACAATCACCCTGCCGACTATCGCCGGTATGATTTTGACAATCGGTATGGCGGTCGATGCAAACGTCATCATCTTTGAAAGGATCAAAGAGGAACGCAGGTTGGGCAAGGACAGGGCGTCTTCCATCGCCGTTGGATTTGACAATGCCTTCTGGGCAATCATGGACTCCAACATCACGACGTTTATAGCCGCCCTCTTCATGTCCCAGCTGGGAACCGGTTCAATACAGGGATTTGCAGTCAGCCTCGCCATCGGAGTCGTGTCCACGGTGTTCACCGCCCTCGTGGTGTCCCGCCTGATGTTTGACTTCGGAACCCAGGCGCTGCACAGGGAGAACATCAGCATCAGCTGGAGGTTGAAATAATGAAGACGAGCTATAAATTCAGCAAGGCATTCAAAGTCTGCTACATTTTCAGCGCACTCCTGATAGTCGCTGGAATCGCGAGCATCTGCACGCGCAAAATCAATTTGGGAATTGACTTCCAGCCCGGCCTCATCGAAGAAGTCCGCATCGCCCCGCCTGCCATGCAGGTGACATACAACGGTGCGGCGACGGTCAGCCTGGATGCATCCAATACTGCCCTTGATGTCGTCATCAGCGGTGTAGGTGCGGAGAACGAGACGAAGACATTCACCTACGGACAGAATCCGACGATAGACTCCCTCTGCACGGCATTGAACAGCATAGATGGAATCAGCGCAAAGGTCCTTTCAAGCGGAAGTGCAAACAGCTACGGCATCTTCACGAACAATGCCGAGACTTCCCGCCTGTCTACCGACAAGCCCTTTATGCTCTACGTGTCCAGCTCCCAGACGGAAACTTCCATTGACGAGCTCCGCACCGTCCTTGCCTCCCAGAAAGTGGTCCTCAAGGAGCTGGGAACCAGCGACAATCGGAGCTATCAGATTCGTGCCAAAATCGCAAACGACGATAGTTCCTCCCAGGAGCTTCAGGACGGGGTGCTTTCCGCGTTGCGGAAAAAATATGGGAAAGACAATGTTGCCATCGTAAAGACGGACTTCGTCGGTTCAAGCTTCTCCGGGAGCCTGATCCTCAAGTCCATCCTGCTGACGATAGCCACGGTATTCCTCATCTGGCTCTACGCCACGATCCGCTTCCACTGGGACTTCGCCTTGGGAGCCGTCATCGCCCTTATGCACGACTGCCTCATCATGTTCAGCTTCATCAGCTTCCTGCAGATTGAGTTCTCAACGACAACGCTGGCAGCCGTCCTTACCATTTTTGGATATTCGATCAACGCGACGGTCGTCATCCTGGACCGCGTCAGGGAAAACATGAAGAAGCTCAACACGAAGGACTTCACCGAAATTCTGAACCAGTCGTTGAACGATACTTTGGCCCGTTCAATCATCACGACGGTGACGACCCTGTTCGCATCCATCTCCCTGCTCGTATTCACGACGGGAAGCATACACGACTTCGCCGTTGCCTTGACGATTGGACTTCTGTCAGGCTGCTATTCGTCCATCTTCATCTCATCGGGATTCATTTCCTTCATGAGGCGCAACTGGACTCCTGGGGCAGAAGCAAAGCACGTCAAGCCGCGGCCAACTGCTGAAACAAGCCTCAGCAATTAGCAAGCTATCGAGGGAAGGGACTGCATTATATACCCCCTCCCCCAACAAAAAAATCGCCCCGGCTGACCGCGTCAACCGGGGCGATTCTGTTTATATGAAACTCACGGGACACCTTGTATGGGAGGCCATCCCGTCTGGGTCACCCCTTTATAGGAAGCCCCCTCATACAGGACGGGACAGGAGCGGCCCTTCCACTTCACTTTCTAAGCAATCAATCGGTCAATCGGTCAATCAATCGATCAATCTCTGGTCTACCTTCCTTCCGATTAGTCTTCAGCCTTCTTGGTTTTCCTGCCCCGCTTCTTTTGCTTCTCTTCTTCGGCAGCTTCGACATCATCGGCAGCAGACTTCCGAGCCGTCGTCCTCCGCCGTCTTGGCTTTGCCTCGGCCTCCTCGGAAGGAGCCTTCTTGACCGTACCTGCAGCCTTGGATTTCTTGGGAGGCAGCTCTTCGGCAGGAACTTCTGCTTCCTCGGGGAACTCGGACACGGGAATTTCTGGAACGGGTATTTCAGGCTCCTCAGGAGAAGCAAGCGCGCTCGCCTTCATGTAGCGAAGGTCATCGGCCTTGCGCCCCGCCTCGGCTTCAAGCTCGGCACAGTGGCTTTCGGCCTTGATGATTTCCGCAAACTCCTTGCCGTCCATGCTCTCCTTCTCAAGGAGCCGCTTGGCTATGTACTCAAGCAGGTTGCGGTGCTTTTTCAGCAGGGAAAGGACGTGGGTATACCGCTCCTCCATCATGCGGGCAATTTCACCGTCTATATACTTCTGCGTATCCTCGCTATACTCGCGCACAAGTTCCGGCTCCTGCGGCCCCAAGTACCCCTTCCCGCTCTTGCCCAAGGTCACATTCTTGAACTTCTCGCTCATGCCGTAATCGGTAATCATGCTCTTGATGACTCCGGTGGCACGTGAAATGTCGTTGCTGGCCCCGGTGCTTATCTCGCCAAAGACAATCTCCTCCGCCGCACGGCCACCCAGCATCACGTCCACCTGGCCAATGAGCTCCGAACGGCTGTACAGGAACTGCTCGTCTTCACTGCGCTGCAGGGTATAGCCCAAGGCCCCCATTCCACGAGGTATTATCGTAATCTTGTGGACGGGATCGCTTCCCGGCGTAAATGCAGCAACCAGCGCATGCCCCGTCTCATGGTAGGCAACAATATGCCGCTCCTTTTCCTTGACAACCCGGCTCTTCTTTTGCAAGCCGACCAAGGTCTTTTCAATCGCCTCGTCAAAGTCTGCGGACGTAACGACCTTGCGCCCATTACGAACGGCATGCAGGGCAGCCTCGTTGACGATGTTTGCCAGGTCCGCACCGCTCATGCCGCTCGTTGCGTGGGCAAGCGCATCAAAGTCCACGCTTTCATCGACCTTGACATTTTTCGCATGGATGCGGAGGATGGCCTCGCGCCCCTTTACATCGGGCTTGTCCACAACCACCTGCCTGTCAAACCTGCCCGGCCGCAACAGGGCCGCATCAAGTACATCAGGCCGGTTGGTTGCACCCAAAACGATCAACCCCTTCTCGTTGTCAAAGCCGTCCATCTCGACGAGCAGCTGGTTGAGCGTCTGCTCGCGTTCATCATTGCCCCCCAGGTTGTTCACACGGCTCTTGCCAATCGCATCCAGCTCGTCTATAAAGATGATGCAGGGAGCCTTTTCGCGGGCAGACCGGAACAAATCCCGGACGCGGCTGGCACCAACACCAACAAACATCTCCACAAAATCGGAACCGGAGATACGGAAGAAAGGAACACCTGCCTCGCCAGCAACGGCACGGGCCAACAGGGTTTTTCCCGTTCCAGGCGGGCCCACCAAGAGAACTCCCTTGGGAATCTTTCCGCCTATGTCCGTATATTTCTTGGGAGTCTTGAGGAAATCCACCACCTCCTCCAGCTCCTCCTTGGCTTCGTCTTCGCCCGCGACGTCGGCAAAACGTGTCTTTACCTTGCCTTCATCGACCGCCCGCGAACGACCTCCGCCCGCACCAAAGAGCGAGCCTCCCAGTCCCCCTCCCATTTTGCGGAAGATGAGCCAGTACATGAAGAAGATGAAACCAAATGGAATTATGAAATTGAGCAGTATCTGAAGCAGGTAGGAATTCTGGCGGGTAACAAACTTGTATTCCACGCCCTTCTCGTCCAGCAGGTCAATGAAGCTCTGCATCAAGACTCCGGTAGTCCGGTAGACATCGCGGCCCGACGGCTGATTTCGGATAAGGCCGAAATACCGGTCCAAGGGGCCGCTGGAAGATTCCGTGGCCGCAGCCGCATTCTTCCCATAGCCAATAAAGCTGCTGTCATCCATCTCAACGCGGACGATGCTGCCATCCTCTATAAGCTTCCTAAACTCGGAAAAATCAATCTGCCCCTCGGTACTTGACGAAGACAGCAGGTTCAGTATGCCAATTATTCCGACTATGGCAATCAGGATTCCCCAGAACGGAACTTTTCCGTTTCCGCCCCCCTTCTTGCCCCCGTCGTCCTTCTTCTTGTCATCCTCGTCCACTGACAACTTGAAGAAGTTGTAAGGGTCGAACTCATCCTTGTCATCCGGCTTTTTGTCGCTGTCGTAGCTCATAGTACCTCAATGTAAAAACGGTCTTTTCCGTATATACTACAATAATAGCCTTTTTTTTTCCATAAGTAAAGGGCAGCTTTGGAAAGCACCGGAGCAGAGCCGTTCCCGAAGGGGACCTGCCGGAATCCATCGGGGCAGCCACGGAGCAGTTTGCCGCCCTGCTCGCGCAGTAAGAGACTCAACCGGGACTACAGCTCGCTGGCCCGGCTCATGAAGCAGGCGATGCCTTCGGTCAGGAACTTCTTGCGCATCTTCCGCACGATG
>JAILON010000065.1 GCA_024690865.1 Treponema sp.
GAGTCCTGTCCCCCGGTCCGGCAAGCAGCAGGTTCTGGCTGACCAGAACCTTGTGCTGCGCACAAGATGGACAGCCGCAGTTCCACAAGCCCTTAATCCCAGAGGCCCTGCAGGAAAGGACGCGGGCAGTCTCCAACGCAGCGGAAAGCTTGCCCGATGCAGCGGGTCCAGCAAAAAGGATGGAAGGAGGAAGGCCCCCGTTCTCAATGTCCCGTGCAAGGAGGCTGGATGCACTCTGGAAAAGAATATTTTCAAACATTGCCGCTTTCGGTCATGAACAAAAGGAGCTGGGCCGATGGAGCTGCAGGACCGGAAGTCTGGCTGGGCAAGTTGGCAAGGAACACCTGGAAAATGCGGAAGAATATGCTTTCCCCGACTATTGGCTCTACATTGAACCACGGCTGAACAGTCAAGACTATCAACACGAGGGCGACAATAGCCAGCCCTTCAACCACGCCGAACGCGAAACCGAGCAGCCGGTTCAGTTGGCCCAGTATCTTTCCTTCAAAAACCTTGCCGACGATTTGCTGGATTACTTTCACGATAAGGAACACCAGTATGAACACGAGGATAAATGCAAAGATGTTCGCCAAAATCGGGAAATGCACATAGGGAAGCAGTTTGACGGAAAGGGCCTTGTAGCCGAAGATGGCCACCCAAATGGCAAGGAGCGGGGCCCCCCGGTCAAAAAGCTCGTCCACGAAGCCTTTGAAGCAGGCGACAATCGCAAATACCGTAACCACGACAAAGAAAACGAGGTCAATTATTGGAAGCTGTGCTGACATGATTCACTCCATCTAAAACTATTTTTGCTATCTGCTGAGAGGGGCGGGAGTCCCCGCATATTTTCCCTGCCGCAGCCGACATCATTTTTCGCGTATCCGCGTCAAGAAGCCTCTCCAAGGCGGCCTTCAGGTGGGCGGAGTCCGCCTCCTCGCCGGCAAGCACAAGGGCTGCTCCGGCACGTTCAAAGAAGCGGGCGTTGTCCACCTGATCCCCCCTCGTGCCACTCCCCGAAAGGGGAACGAGGAGCATGGGCTTGCGACACACGGCGCATTCCCAGATTGAATTTGCCCCAGATCGGGACAGCACTATATCGGCAGCCTTCAAGACGGCCGGCATCTCCGCATAGATGAAGGAATAGGGCAGATAATCGCCATCCCGTTTCATCAGCTCAGGGTGCTCATCTGCAAATGCCCTGCCCGTCTGATGGACAACAGTGAACCGTTCCTTGAGCCAGTCCACGTTCTCCGTCACCAGCTCGTTGATCTGCCTGGCTCCCAAGCTGCCGCCAAGGACAAGAAGCAGGGGTTTCCCGTGCCCTTCCCCAATTCCAAGGAAAGAGAGGCCTGCTTCGGCACCACCGTCATCCTCATAGAAAACCGGACGGACTGGGTTTCCCGTCACCATGCACTTGCCAGACAGTCCCGCCGTGAAATACGAGGCCGTCTGCTCATAAGACAGGAGGATTTTCCTCGCCCCCTTGGCATTGAGCCTGGTCGCAAGACCTGGAGTAAAGTCGCACTCGTGCGTATAATATGGGATGTGCAGGATACGGGCGGCAAGGCAAGGAGGCACGCTCACGAACCCACCCTTGGAAAAGAGGCAGCCAGCCTTGAGGCGTGAAAGCAGATAGAGCGACGTAAAGAAGCCTGCCGCAATCTTAAAAAGGTCCAGAAAGTTCTTCAAGGAAACGTAGCGGCGAAGCTTCCCCGACGGAACACCAAAGAACTCCGTAATACATCCGCCAGAGTCCACGAGGCTCTTGGACACGATATCCCTATCCAACCCGGAACTGTTGCCCATCCAATAAATGACAGGCTCCAGCCCCTGCCGTTCCGCAAGGGCCTTCAGCTCCTCTGCGACCGCTAGGCCCGGATAGATGTGACCGCCGGATCCTCCTCCAGCAAAGACTATACGGATCTTCTTCTTCCCTTCCATAAAAATGCACCCAAATTATAACGAAAGAAAGGGTGTTAGTAAAGCTTTCGACTCTCCCGCCTACAGGTCAAGGTGCGTACTTCCCAAAGAGGTTTGCGAACAAAATCCTGAACAGCTCCCAATTGCCCTTGAAAAAACTTATCTTTGTAGGAGTTTTTCCCGTCTGAGGGTACGCACGAGTAACGGGAACCTCACAGGCCCTGTATCCCAACTGTGTCGCGCGAACGGAAAGGTAGGCCAGAAGCTCGTAAGTCATAAAGATATCGCGAAAAACCGCCGTCCGTTCGTCAAAAAGGTAGCGAACGGAATAGGCACGGTAGGCATTCGTCGTGTCGGTGAAGCGTTGGCGGGCCGCAAGGGAAATGATTGGAGCGTGGATGAGCTTTACGGACAAGAGTCTGAAAAGTGGCGTATTCACGGCCTTCCCGCCCCTTACGAAGCGAGATCCTTGTACCAAATCATAACCTTCCTCAAGTTTTTCAATAAAACGAGGAATATCCTCAATGCTGTCCTTGTTGTTGCCGTCAACCGTGATGATTCCCCTGTACCCCCGCACCTTTGCAAAGTGGAAGCCCATGCGCAGCTGCGCCCCCTGCTTGCCCACGTCGTCCTTGACCAGCAGGGCATTCACGTCAAGGCCACGGAGGACTGCCTCATCCGTGCAGCCGTCGGTCGATCCTCCGTCGCAGATAATGACATCCGCCAGGTCAGAAACCTTGGCGGCCTGTGCCCGGCGAAGTTCATCATGGATGCGATTTCCTTCGTTTATGATTGGAATCAGGACGGCATACTCATGCTGCTTCGGTGCATATTCTGCATAATTGAACCGAGGCACACCAGATATGCCGACGCACGTATTGAAATTCACCGGAAGCACCTATACCACCACATTCTGTTCACACGGCAGCATCTGCTATTTCCCGCGTTTGCGGCTTTCCAAGGCAGAAACAACGACCGCACAGGAGGCATCGCCCGTAATGTTCACAACGGTACGGCCCATGTCAAAGATGCGGTCCACGCCCGCAACAAGCGCAATGCCTTCAACAGGAAGCCCAACAGCCTGCAGGACCATCGCGAGCATGACCATCCCGGCCCCGGGAACACCGGCAGTCCCGATAGAAGCGAGCGTCGCCGTCAAAACTATCGTCAGCAGCTGCGGGAAGGTCAGCGAAATGCCGAAGCAGGACGCTATGAATATGGAGCAGACCCCCTGATAGATTGCCGTGCCGTCCATGTTTATCGTCGCCCCGAGCGGGAGGACGAATGAGGTGATGTCCCTGTCCGCACCGAGCTTTTCGGCGCAATCCTTATTTATCGGGAGGGTCCCTACAGAAGAAGCCGAAGAAAAGGCGAATATCATCGCGGGGGACATTCCCTTGAAGAACTTGATTGGGTTCATGTTCGCCGCGAATTTGACCGAAAGCGAATACACGAGCAGCATGTGGCACACATAGGCAATATAGGCAACCAGCAGGACCTTTGCCAGGGAGCCGAGCACCGCCGGACCGTTCTCCGCAACGACAGGACAGAGCAGGCAGAACACGCCGATCGGGGAGAGGGAGACAATCATCTCCATCACCTTCAGGAAGATGTCGTTCAAGGTCTCCACGGCGGAAAAATCCTTTACGTCATTGTCCGCCTTACCGTTGCTGATCAAAAGCAGGGCAAAGCCGATAATCAATGCCGCAATAATTATCTGGAGCATGTTCGCATCCAGGAAAGGCTTCAAGAAATTGGAGGGAAAGAGGCCGACAAAGGTATCCATGAAGCTCACTTTTGCCGCAGCCTTATACGACAGGTCGGAAGTCTGGAGGGCCGGGAAAAAGGACTTGAACAGGCTGGCGAAGCAGAGGCCTATCGTGATGGCGAACGCCGTCGTACACAGGTAGTAGACTACAGTTTTTACCCCGACTGAACCTATTTTCCGGATATCCTTCATGGAGATGACGCCCGCCATAATCGAAAAGAACACGAGCGGGCAGACGATCCATTTGATAAGATTAAGGAAAATCGTACCAAAGGGCTTTACATACTTGACAGCTATCTCTGAATGGGATGTAAAGGCAATTCCCACGATAATCGCAAGCACCAGCGCGATAAAAATCTTCGTTGAAAGCGAAATCTTCTTTCCGTTCAAAACTTCCTCCAGTCCTTTTTATTGCTTCTATTATACCATATCATCCGGGCTTCCTCAACAAAAAAAGACCGGTGTCCCCTACACAAGCCCATACTTCTCGAATGCCCGGGCAAGCCCGTCCTCGCGGACTGTGCCGGTCACGTAGTCGGCGGCGGCCTTGGCCTCGTCCGTGCCGTTGCCCATCGCGACCCCAGTCCCGCAGTAGCTCAGCATGTCCGCGTCCCCGCCGGTATCCCCGAAGGCGTAGCTGTCCTCGGCCTTCACGCCGTAGCGTTCCAGCATGAAGCGGCAGCCCTTCGCCTTGCTCGCCCCCAGTTTGGTAATCTCCGCCATCTCGTTGGGCCTGCCCGTCCGCGTCCAGCCCGCAATCTGGAGCCGGTCCCCGAAGAGCTTCTTCAGCTCCTCGTACTTGCCGTCCCGGTTGACAAGGTTTATCTTCGCGATTCCCTCGTAAACGAGCGGGCAGACCCTGAACAGGCCGGGGAAGGAGCGTTCCAGCCTGTCAGCCGCCTCCTGCCCCAGGGAAGCCAGCGTCTCCGGGAAAAAATAGGGATTCGTAAAGACATCGTCCCTGCCCTCAAGGAAGTAGCCCAGCTTGAACTGGTCCATCCAGAGGCAGACTTCCCGGGTCAGGGCTGCGTCCATGAACTCGCAGTGCAGCTCCACACCGTTTTCTTCTACATATAAGCCGTTCGAGCAGATATAGCCGTCAAAGCCGACACTGCTGATGTTCGGCGTTATCTCCGCCTTGGGCCTTCCAGTGTTGACGAAGACCTTGTTGCCCTTCGCCCGGGCCCGCCTCACCGCTTCCACGGCGGACGGGGGGATGTAGCCCCCGAAGTCCAGGAAGGTTCCGTCTATGTCCGTAAAGATAATCTTCATGCGGGCAGTATAGCATAAAATCTCTTTTTGAGCTATCATAGGCGAATCATGGAAAACGCTAAGAGAACTGTGACCTGCGGCGATTTGAAGGCCGCGGACGTCGGTAAAAAGGTTGTTTTGAACGGCTGGGTTCACCGCACAAGGGAACTCGGAGGCTTGACTTTCATATTGCTCCGTGACCGCTACGGGATAACCCAGGTGGTCGTGGGCGACAAGGCCCCGCCCGCCGTCAAGGAGGCAGCCGCCTCGCTCAAGAGCGAGTACTGCATTGCGGTCGAAGGAACTGTGGCCGCCCGCCAGCAGAAGGACATAAACCCGGACATGGCTACCGGCGAGATAGAGGTCGAGGCCAGCGAGATTGAGATTTTCACCAAGAGCGAGCCCCTCCCCTTCGCGATTGACGAGGTACGGCAGAAGGACGGCACGATAGTCCTCCCCAACGAGGATCTCCGCCTAAAGTACCGCTACCTGGACCTGCGCCGCGCCCCCATGCAGCACAACATCATCCTGCGCTCAAAGGTCGCCTTCGCGACCCGCGAGTACCTGACCGGCAAGGGCTTCCTTGAGATAGAGACCCCGACTTTCATCAAGTCCACGCCGGAAGGGGCGAGGGACTACCTAGTTCCCTCCCGCGTGCACCCCGGCAAGTTCTACTCCCTGCCCCAGAGCCCCCAGCTCTACAAGCAGCTTTTGATGGTATCGGGATTCGACAAGTACTTCCAGATTGCCCGCTGCTACCGCGACGAGGACGCGCGTGGCGACCGGCAGCCGGAGTTCACCCAGATAGACATGGAGCTGTCCTTCACCAACCGTGAGGAAGTCCTGGAGGTGACGGAAGGCATGATGGGCCACATCTTCCAGAAGACGATGGGCTACACCCTGCCCGCCAAATTCGACCGCCTGAGCTGGGATGACGCATTCGACTTCTACGGGACGGACAAGCCCGACCTCCGCTTTGGCCTCAAGATGCAGGACGCGGCCTTCATGGCGGGCCTTTCCGATTTCAATGCCTTCAAGGCAGGGGCTGCGGCCGCAGGAAAGGACATTGAGCGGCACAAGCGGAGCGGCCTCAAGGCCCTCGTCGTCAAGAACGTCGCCGACAAGTACAGCCGCAAGAAGGTGGAGGAGCTGGAGGCAGTCGCCAAGACCTACAAGGCGAAGGGGCTCGCATGGATGAAGGTCGATGCAAACGGCAAGTTCGAGGGAGGAATCTCCAAGTTCTTCGCCGGGCACGAAGCGGAAATCTGTGAGAAGCTTTCCGCGGAGAAGAACGACCTCCTGCTCTTCGTCTCCGACGAGAAGTGGCAGGTCGCCTGTACCGCGCTCGGTGCCGTCCGCAAGCAGCTGGGCAAGGACCTGAACCTCTACGACCCTAAGGATGAGTTCCACTTTGTCTGGATAATCGACTTCCCCTACTTTGCCTGGAACGAGGACGAGAACAAGTGGGAGACCGAGCACCACATGTTCACCCTGCCCCAGAAGAAGTACTGGCCCACGCTGGAAAGCGACCCGGGAGCGGTCAAAGGTGACCTCTACGACTTGGTCCTGAACGGCTACGAGCTTGCCTCAGGCAGCATGAGGATCAACGACCCCGAGCTCCAGCAGCGGGTCTTCAAAATCGTCGGCTACAGCCAGGAGCGGGCGCAGAAAGCATTCGGCTTCCTGGTGCAGGCATTCAAGTTCGGTGCGCCGCCCCACGGAGGAATCGCCCCGGGACTTGACCGCCTGGTCATGCTGATGTGCCACGAGGAGTCAATCCACGAGGTCATCGCCTTCCCCAAGAACAACGTCGCCCTCTCCCCGATGGACGAGTGTCCGAGCTTTGTAGACCAGTCGCAGCTGGACGAGTTGCATCTGCGCTGTACGGAAACAGAGCAGGAATAAGCCCACACGCAGACAAAAAAGCCTCCCCAGGAGGGGAGGCTTTTTTTATATATGCGCCGCCTTCTTGTACAGGGCGGCATACAATCCCGCCGGAAGAATCCGGTAGGCCAGGCGGACAAGCAGATACATCAGGTAGGAGGAAAGGGGCGTGGCCTCTTCCTGCCAGTCATCCGCGAAAGGCGTGGAGCGCAGAGAGTCAAGCCAGAGCCGCCTGTAGGGGGTAGTGCCGTGCCTGTGCCAGGGCGGGATAAAGTTGTTGCCCCCTATCATGTGCAGGAACGCCGGGGCTTCCCGTGACTGCTCATAGACTTCCCGCGTATAGCTGCCATCATCCCCGAATATTTTGCAGAACAAATCGAAGTCGTAGAGGTGCAGGGCGGGGAGGAAGTTGTACTTAGGAGGCAGGGTCAGGACAAAATCGATGTGCTGGTAGCAGAGCATGGTCATCAGGGCCTGGTCACCGGTGATGCGGATGCGGCCCCCTTCCTGCGCCTTGACGGCATCCAGCGCCTCGTACAGGAGCTGTTCCACCCCCTGCTTCCGCCAGAGCCCGACATCGATTGCGACAAAGCCCGTGTTCCAGTCCGCGAATCGTTCCCGGGCAAGCAGGGAGTACGAGCGGAATGGCTCGCGCACCATCGCGAGGATTTTCCCGGACGCACGCAGCGCGTCCACTGCCCCGAGCAAACTGCCCTGCACATAGGTGTCCGCATCGCAGATAAGGCAGACCGTATCATCAGGATAGTCAGCCAGCACATTGTCCAAGTCAAAGAACTTGTAGCAGGAGTAGTTGCCCCGGTATTCCAGGAAGCCCTTCTCCTTGAGCCGGGCAACCAGCTCGTTCCCATCCTGGAATTTTAGGGCGAATCCGGGGTATGCGGCGACCATACCGGAAAGGAGAGCCTTCGTGCCCTCGCTGATGTCCGCGGACTGGATGATGATGTCCACATCCCTTCCGCAGGCCTTGTGGGCCTCAAGCAGGCTCTTCAATGCGACGGCGAGCTTGACCCGGTAAGACTCGGTTATGCTGTACAGTATTACGGTTTTCATCATGCATTAATAAAAATGGGCAAGGCTGGATTCTAAGACCCGGCCCTGCCCTTTCACAAACGTATGGCAAACTCAGCTGCCGTAAGTGGCGATGAAGACACCAGCGGCAATCGCCGTGCCGATGACGCCAGAGACGTTCGGTCCCATCGCATTCATCAGAAGGAAGTTTGACGGATCAAACTCCTGTCCGACCTTGTTGGCAACGCGGGCCGCCATAGGAACGGCGGAGACACCAGCAGAACCAATCAGCGGGTTAATCTTCTTACCCTTGGGCAGGAACACGTTCATCAGCTTTGCCATGAGGAGACCGGCAGAAGTCGCGACCGCGAAAGCGACCAGTCCCAGCAGGATGATTCCCAAGGAGTTCGCGTTGATGATCTTCTCGGGAGTCATCTGGCTTCCGACTCCGAGAGAGAGCAGGATGGACACGATGTTCATCAGCTCGTTCTCCATCGTCTTGGAAAGGCGCTGGACGCAGCCGACTTCGTGGACGAAGTTGCCGAAGGCGAGCATACCGATGAGGGGGGCCGCAGGGGGCAGGAGGAGAATCGTCAGGACAAGGAGCAGCATGGGGAAGAGGACGCGCTCAGTCTTTGAGACGGGGCGTAGCTGATCCATGTGGATAAGCCGCTCTTTCTTAGTCGTCAACAGCTTCATAATCGGCGGCTGGATCATCGGAACAAGCGCCATATATGAATAGGCAGCAACGGCGATGACTGCCATCAGCTCAGGGGCGAGCTTGCCGGACACGTAGATTGACGTGGGGCCGTCCGCTCCACCGATGATTCCGATGGCACAGGCCTGCATCATGTTGTAGTCGATTCCGGGGATCAGGTTCATCAGGGACACGCCGAAGAGGGTAAAGAACACGCCGAACTGGGCGGCTCCACCGAGGATGGCGGTCTTGGGGTTGGCGATGAGCGGGCCGAAGTCCGTCATTGCACCGATTCCCATGAAGATAAGCATGGGGAAGAACTCGTTGCCGACACCCGCGCTGTAGATGATGTGGAGCATGCCGTCAGGGGCGTTTCCCATCCCTGCGCCGGGAATGTTGACGAGTATCGTACCGAAGCCGATCGGAATGAGGAGCAGCGGCTCAAAGCCTTTTGCTGCACCGAGGTAGACGATGAGGAATCCCACCGCAATCATCAGCAGGTACTGCCAGCCGGGAGCGGACTCGGCAAATGCGGACGTGTTGTGGGCACCTGCTTCCTTCGCCGCTTCCTCAGCCTTTTCCTGGGCAATTTCTTCAGCCGTCTGCTGGTGAATCATCTTGTAGATTCCCGTGGACTTGCCGATGTTCGTCAGGAACTTGCTGACGGAGATGTCCTTGGAGTGACCCCAGTTCTCCGTCCCCTTGATAATCTTGTCCATGCCGGTCCCGCCCTGGACGGCCTCGACGGCAGTGTCCTGGGCAAGGGCCTTCGTCCCGATCGAGATGACGGAGGCCATGGCCATGATTGCCAGCATGACAAGGGCTATTTTAGTGTTGTTCGCTTTCCTGTTCAGAGGCATTGTGCTTTCCTTAGTTGATCTGTGCGACGGCCTGACCGTTCTTGAGCTGCGTTCCCGCCGTGGCGAGGAAGTGCACCTTTCCAGATGCGGGGGCCTTGATCTCAAGCTCCATCTTCATGGACTCGATGATGACGACCGTGTCGCCCTTGTTCACCTGCTCGCCCTCGTTCTTGGCGGTGCGGAGGAAGGTTCCCGCGACAGGTGCGTTCACCATTGTACCTCCGGCGCCTGCGGCGCCAACAGGAGCAGGCTGCGGAGCAGCCTTGGCTCCTGCGTCAGATGCCTGAGGCATAGCTACGACGACTCCGCCGATGTTGGCAAGCACCTCGCCGTTCTTGACCTGTGAGCCGGGGGCGACGATGTAAGAGACCGTGCCGGACTCGGGGGCCTTGACCTCAAGCTCCATCTTCATGGACTCAAGGACGATGATCGTCTGTCCCTTGTTCACGTGGTCGCCGTTCTTGCAGCTCTGGCGCAGCAGGGTTCCCGCGACGGGGGCCTTGACCTCTGCCCCGCCGGTGGCGACGGGAGCGGCAGCGGCAGCTCCGGCAGTTCCCTCGGCGACGTTGACGTTATATGCGGTTCCGTTGACCGTGATGCTGCTTCCGTTCGTCGTGACGGCGTAGGCGGTTCCGTTGACCGTGACCGTGTAGCTTCCGCTGGCGGAGCCGGAAGAAGCGGCCTTCGGGGTCTCCTTGAGGGCAAAGGCTTCCTCTGCCTTGACCGGGCCCTTGGCGCGCTCGGCAAAGAACTTGGGGGCGACGTTCGGGAACATCGCGTAGGTCAGCGTGTCCTCGTCAGAACCGTTTCCGCCGTTCTTCTTGGACTCCTCCACCATCTTGTCCCACTCGGGCTCAATCTTGTCGGCGGGGCGGCAGGTAAGGACGGCATCCATCTTGTTCTGCTCCAAGGCCTTCTTAACGAGGTCGGCGTTGGCCTCGGCAGGAAGCTTTCCGAAGCGGCCAGTGATGAGGTTGCGGAAGTCCTGG
Organism: Treponema sp.; assembly: GCA_024690865.1. Taxonomy (GTDB): domain Bacteria; phylum Spirochaetota; class Spirochaetia; order Treponematales; family Treponemataceae; genus Treponema_D. The sequence goes on from JAILON010000065.1 coordinate 10,399, forward strand.
GTCATATTCACGTAGCGGCCCATCAGGACGTTCATGACGGCCTGGGTTCCGACGATCTGGCTGGTCGGCGTGACGAGGGGCACGTAGCCCGCGTCCTTGTGGACCTTGGGAAGCTCGGCAAGGACGTCGTCCATGCGGTCTCCGGCGTTCTGCTGCTTGAGCTGGCTCTCCAGGTTGGAAAGCATTCCGCCGGGAACCTGTGAGAGCAGGATGCGGGTGTCAGCACCCAGGAAAGAAGACTCAAGCGAAGAATAGTGCTTGCGGACATCGCGGAAGTATGCGGCTATCTCAAGCAGCTTGGAAGTGTCAAGCCCGGTATCCAGGTCCGTGCCCTTGAGCATCTCGACGATCGTCTCCGTCGGGCTGTGGGACGTTCCCATGGACATGGAAGAAATCGCGGTGTCCACGTAGTCAGCGCCGGCCTCGGCTCCCTTGAGCAGGGTCGCGACGGAAAGTCCGGTCGTCGCGTGGGTGTGAATCTCGACGGGAAGATCGACCTTCGCCTTGATTGCCTTGACCAGGTCGTAGGCGGCATAGGGCTTCAGGAGGCCGGACATATCCTTGATACAGATGGAATCCGCGCCGAAGTCGGCGTAAGTCTTGGCGAGCTCCGCGTACTTCTCGATCGTGTGATAGGGGGTGACGGCATAGGAGATTGCCATCTGGACGTGCTTGCCGGTCTTCTTGGCGGCCTTGGTCGCGCACTCCATGTTGCGGGGGTCGTTGCAGGCATCGAAGATGCGGAAGACATCGATTCCGTTCTTGGCGGCAATCTCGACGAACTTCTCGACGACATCATCCGCATAGTGGCGGTAGCCGAGCAGGTTCTGAGCGCGGAGCAGCATCATGATCTTGGAGTTCGGCATGGCGGCATGGAGCTTGCGGAGCCTTTCCCAGGGATCCTCGTTCAGGAAGCGGATGCAGGAATCATAAGTAGCTCCACCCCAGCCCTCGACGGCCCAGTAGCCGATTTTGTCGATCATACCGCAGGCGGGAAGCATATCCGCCGTGGTCATACGGGTCGCATGAAGCGACTGGTGCGCGTCGCGGAGCACCAACTCTGTTATACCAACCTTAGACATAAAAACCTCGTATACTCGTGTTGTATTCTGAACGTATTATATAGAAGAAAACTGGAAGAACAGCTACTTCGTATGTATTGCGACCGAAATCGCCGCGACCACGGCCTGTGTATCTGCGGCAGGGGCAGCAGGACTGGCAGCAACATTCGAAGTGTCCGGGCTTTCCTTATCGGCCCCGACGGCATGAAGCACCGCATGCAGGGCATACATTGAAATAATCATGATGATAAGGAAGGAGAAGACGACACCCATACCAAGCAAAGTCAGCATTGAACTCTGGCTAATCATCTGAGCTATGGTCATGATTCCTCCGATTAAAAGAAAAAAACGAAATTACGCCAATTATAGAAGATTGATAAAAATTATACAAGGGCATTTCAAACCCCAAACAGCCCCGCCGTCAGCACACGACAGCGATTCCAAACACATTGCCGTTCCCTTCCTTGAACTTTTTCACCATCCCCTGTATAATCATTGTTTATGCCACAGGGAGACAACCCTCTTATAGTACAGTCAGACAGGACCCTGCTTCTTGATGTCCATGCCCAACGGGCAAAGGAATGTGCGGCAGCCTTGATTCCATTTGCCGAGCTTGTAAGTTCCCCAGAACATCTGCATACCTACAGGATAAGCCCCCTCTCCCTTTGGAACGCGGCCAGCGCAGGCTTCAGCAGTGAAAAGGTCATGGCCACCTTGACGGAATACTCCCGCTACGAGATGCCCCAAGCAGTCGGAGCATGGATAAAGGAAACGGCAGACCGCTTCGGCCGCCTGCGCCTGGTCCCCGGCCCCGTACATGACAAAGACGGAATCCAGGAAGAATGGATATACTTGGTTTCGAGCACGCCGTATGTCTACAAGCAGATAGAGGCAAATCCGGCTGCCATGAAGTTTCTGACGGAAACGCCCTACTCCATGCCGGAAGAACATGCGGCGGCCTACCATCTGAGCGATGAAGAAAAGAAATTCTGTTTCCTGTTGAGTCTGACCGACCGGGGAATCGTAAAAGAAAAGCTCCTGCAGTTGGGCTGGCCGGTAAAGGACGATGTTCCCTTGCGGGAAGGGGCCACGCTTGACATACAGCTCAGGCAGACGAGCCTTTCCGGGCACGCCTTTGAAGTCAGGGACTACCAGAAAGCTGCGGCACAGGCCCTCGTCGGGAACAAGGGAAGCGGCACGGGCTTCGGTACGATAGTGCTTCCCTGCGGTGCCGGAAAAACAATCGTCGGAATGCAGATAATGGCCCTCCTGCAGACCAATACCCTCATCGTGACCACGAACATAAGTGCCGTACACCAGTGGATAAACGAACTCCTGGACAAGACAAACCTCAGCGCCGACCAGATAGCCGAATACACGGGGGAACAGAAGACCATAAAGAGCGTCACGGTGGCGACATATCAAATCCTGACATGGCGGGCAGACAAGGAAGGCCCCTATCCCCACTTCTCCCTATTCCGGCAGAACGACTGGGGACTGGTCATTTACGACGAGGTGCACATGCTGCCCGCCCCGGTGTTCAGGGTGACGGCGGAACTCCAGGCAGTCAGGCGGGTCGGACTTACGGCCACCCTGGTCAGGGAAGACGGCTGCGAGGGCCAGGTGTTTTCCCTCGTTGGCCCTAAAAGATACGACGTTCCCTGGAAGGAATTGGAAAAGAACAAGTGGATTGCCAGCGCACTCTGCATAGAAATCCGCCTGGACCTGCCGGAAAGCTCGGAAATAGAGTATGCCGTCGCCGGTGCCAGGGTAAAGCACCGTTTGGCAAGTGAAAACCCCAGCAAGCAGGAAATCGTGACCCAGCTGGTAAAACGCTATCCTGACGACAAAATCCTGGTCATCGGCCAGTACCTGAACCAGCTGCAGGAAATTTCAAAAAGCTTGGGCGCACCTATCATAACCGGCAAGACCCCCAATGCGGAACGCGACAGGATTTACGGCGAGTTCAGGCAAGGGAACATAAAGGTCCTCGTAGTCAGCAAGGTCGCAAACTTTGCGATAGACCTGCCGGACGCAAGCATGGCCATACAGGTCAGTGGAACCTTCGGCTCCCGGCAGGAAGAGGCCCAGCGGCTGGGCAGGATCCTGCGCCCCAAAGAAAAGACCAGCCGCTTCTTCACGCTCATAACCCGGAACACCGTGGAAGAAGACTTCGGGGCAAACCGTCAGAAATTCCTTGCGGAACAGGGCTACGCCTACCGCATAATTCGTTACATTGATGAATCCAGCTTGGAACAGGCTGACTGCGGAGACAGCACGGCAATATAGCAGGGGGAAACAGATGGACACGGAAAGTGAAAAGCTCCTAAAGGCACAACAGTCCGCCAGGGTAGAAAAAGTCCTTGCCTGGCGGAAATACATAGCCACGTTGGAAGAAGAGGAATTCTTCGACATCATCCGCATATACCTGGGAGAGGTGCGGACCCCCTACAACAAGCAGGACCTGGTGGAAGAACTGAGCGCCTTCCTCAGGAAGGATGAAAACAAGAACGGCATCGTACGGCTCTTGAGCGGGATAGACCTCAAGATCCTCGCCGCAGTCCGCTTCATTCCGGCCGCAGACACACGAAAGATAACGGAATTCTTTTCAAGCTCCATGAGCTCCAAGCATGTGGAGGCCCACATAAGCAACCTGATGCAGCGGCTGCTCATCTTCTCCATGGGGAGCGACGAAAAAGGCAAGCAGCACCTATGCATGAACCCCCTTCTGGAAGAACGCCTGCTCGACCTGCTGGACATAGACGTCCTGCTTCCTTCCTACCGGAAACAGCCCGGCCAGATAGAGATGCCGGAAGTCCTCGGTGAAGGCAAGACCGCCGCGATGATATCCTACGTCCTTGCCCACCCCGACCTATGCAAGGCAAACGGAGACTTCAAGAAGAAGGATGCGGAAGAGCTTGCGCAGAAGATGGGGGACGTGGAGCAGGCACAAACGCTCATGAATTCCCTCCGCAACCTGGGACTATTCACGGAAAACGCATCCGGCAAGAAACTGCTGGCCGACTGGGACAAGGCGGAAAGCCTGGCACGGCTGGATCCTCCACACCAGAAAGCATACCTGTGCGTGGCAAACCTGGGCCACCTCACGCGGAGCTCCCTGTACGAATCGGCACAGCTGCTGTACGATACGCTGGACTGCGCACGGGAAAGCCATTACGGCAGGGAAGCCCTGCTGCGCCTTTCATTCCTCATAAAGCAGAAGGATATGGACAGGAACCTTTCCCGCATGTCGTCAGGCCGCTTTCAAAGCCTGATTTCCCGTTCACCGTATGCGGATGCGGACCAGCCCGTTGAAAATCTGGAAGGCTCCATGGGAAAGGCACTTGATGCCGCCATCGCATTCGGCTACGTCGTCAAGGAAGGAGAAGACGAGGAGGGCAAGGACATCTATTGCGTCAACCCCCTCTTTTTTGAAGGCAAACGCGCCCCGGGGACCGACAAGAAGGGCACTGTCAGCATAGACGCAGCCTTCACCTTCATGATCATGCCGGGACTGACGCTCAAAGAATTCCTCCCGCTCATCAAGTTCCTGGAACTGGTGAAATACGACACGGTCCTCAGTTTCCAGATAAACAAGGCATCGGCAATGAGGTCGTTCGACATGGGCATGGACGCACAGAAGATACGGACCGTCATAGGAGAATACACAGACTACCCCATCCCGCAGAACCTGGACGTTTCCCTGGACGAATGGTTCGGCTCGTACTCATCCGCATCCCTGTACAAGGGCTACGTGCTCAAAGTCTCCGGAGAAAACGAAACGAAGGTCAAACGGAACCCCTTCCTGTCGTCCCACATAATCGAAGTCCTTGCCCCCGGCCTGTACCTGCTGGATTTTGCCGACGACATCATGGCCCAGGCAGCAATAAAGCACTGCGGAATGGACTTCATCGGGAAGGTCAAGACAAAAGAGAAGAACCGGAGCGGTTACGACTTCTATTCGCTCCAGAAGAAGGGAGAAAAGCTGTCGTACGCAGCGAGCGGCAAGAGCAGGGCCGACGACAGGCAGCTCAAGAAAGAGCAGGACGCGCTGCTGGAGTCGTTGAAGAACAAAGTCTGCTCGATGAAAATACCGCAGGAACAGAAGGACGGGCTGCTTGCCCGCATAGACCGCAGGCTGATAGTGAACGAAGACCAGCTCAGGCCCGAAAGCATCCGCTTTGAAAAACTGGAAGCCCTGGCCATGGACTACCAGGGCAAGCTCCACGTCATAGAGAATTCAATCTTGGCGAAATGCCTGGTGGAACTGACCAGCGGGGAAGAGGAAGACGGGGAGGCATTCCTTGGGGAAGTCACCGCCCTCAGCAAGTACGAAGGCGAGGCCGAAGTCACGCTCAAGCGCGAGGACGGCAAGGAAAAGACCTTCTCCGTGAGCAAGGCCTCGCTGGTACGAAAGGTCGTACGACCGCTGACATTCTAAGCTGGCCAAAACGTAAACGGCAAAACATTTTTTATGGAAGGAATATATGTCTGAAGAATTTGAAGCCCTTAAGGAGTTCATAACGTCCAGCAGTACGGACATGGTTGAACTTGAAAGCCTTTTGACCGCGAAGAAGGCCCTCGCTCCCGAAAGCGGAGGGGACGGCGAACTGGAAAAGCTGGAAGTCCTCGAGGACTACCTGAAGAAAAACGGCATAAATCGGTTGGAACGCTACGACGCGAAGGACAGCCGGGTTTCCAGCGGAATACGGCCCAACCTGGTCGCGACCATACCGGGGAACAGGGACGACTACTGCATCTGGCTGTGCGCCCACCTGGACGTGGTTCCCACCGGCGCAATGAAGCTCTGGGACAGCGACCCGTGGACGGTGGTCCAAAAGGACGGAAAAATCTACGGCCGTGGCGTGGAAGACAACCAGCAGGGGCTGGTTTCCGCAGTGTTCGCGGCCCTCGCGTTCGTCAAGCAACACATCATCCCCGAACACACGATAAAGCTCCTGTTCATGGCCGACGAGGAATGCGGTTCGGCCTACGGCATGCAGTACCTGGTCAGGGAACACCTGGACATCTTCGGCAAGAACGACAGGATCCTCATCCCTGACGGAGGCGACGCAAACGGAGAGACCATCGAAATAGCGGAAAAAAACATCTTCTGGCTGCGCTTCCGCACCATAGGCAAGCAGGCCCACGGGTCCCGCCCCGACCAGGGCAACAACGCAACCCTGGCCGCAAGCGACCTTGCACTCAGAATCCACTCGCTGGAAAAGCATTTCGACAGGCGGGATCCGCTCTTTGACCCGCCCTATTCAACCTTCCAGCCGACCATGCGCGAAGCGAACGTCTCCTCGGTGAACATAATTCCCGGTGAGGACGTGATGTACGCGGACTGCCGCATAAACCCCTGCTACAGCCTGGACGAAGTGAGGAAAGAAGTCAGCCGCATCGTCAAGGAAGTGGAAGAAAGATATTCGGTAAAAATTGAAGTGAGCGAAGTCCAGGCAGAAAGCTCCACGCCCACACCCCAGAACGCACCGGTCGTCAAGGACCTGGCCGAGGCGCTCAAAGCCGTCCACGGCATAGACGCCCGCTGCGTGGGAATAGGCGGTGGGACCGTTGGAGCATACCTGCGCAACGCAGGCTATGACTGCGTCGTCTGGTCCAGCTTGGACGAGACCGCCCACCAGCCCAACGAATACGCCATCATCTCCAACATCATCAAGGACGCAGAGACCATAGCCTATATGGCCGCCCGTCCATAAAGCTGCGGGGACAGGGGCCACCCCAGGGAAGGGGCCGCCTTCCCCTGGAAGCACCCTTTTCCCGGAAAGCTCTCCCGCCCGCCACAACCGTGGGGGCGGGCTTGCCACAGCACGCCCCTTAGGGCAGCTGTCTCAATGCACGATTCCAAAGCGTCCCAGCGGCCAGAAGCGGAGCGACGCCTTGCCCAGAATGCGGCGGTAGGAGACGAACTGCGGCTCCAAATTGGAATAGTAGCACAGCGAATAGTCGTCCCAGTCCGTTATGGGCTTCAGAACCTGCGTATAGCTGTGCCGCATGTCAAGCGAGTTGTAACGGTTGTCCCCCATCATGAAATAGCATCCTTCGGGGATATAGTTCCCCTCCCCCTTCGGGAAGACGCCCATGTTCCGCTGGTCCATGTGCATGATATAATTGTTCAGGGACTCGGCCTCCTCAAGCAGCATCTTTACCTGCGCGTCGGCCTTTACCGCCGACTCCAACGAGCCCTGTTCAATCAAGTCAGCAATCCGCACGATCAAGCGGCCGGCAGTCAGCTTGAGCATCAGGTTCAGGCGGAAGCAGGCGTCATCATAGAAGTTTCCGCCAACCAGGGAGTCAGCGTCCGCCGGGTCCTCTTCCGAATAGGAAACCAGCACATCCAGACCGGAATCCCATGACGTCATGAAGGCCTCGAACCACGCCCCGCCGGAAGGAGAATCAAGCAGCTTCTTCGTATTATCATATATGTCGCGGAAAAAGTGATACTCGTAACGGTCGTAATCCGTAAAAATCGAATCGAAACCGGAAGAAACGGAAGAAGCGGTCCCCGCGTTCTGTAGGAAGTAGCACCAGAATTCCTCTGCAAGCACTTCGCATTCCGCCTTTACCTCAATCAAGTCCAGTTCCCGCCGCTTCCGCTCCACGGCCTGGGTATTCGCAACCTCCCGTGCGTTCATGGGAATCCACTGGATGCGGGCCTTCACGTCAGGATCCTGCCCGTTCAAGTCCCATGCGGCCCATGCCGAATCATCCTCCACGACATGGAACGCGGGGGAATCCTTCGTCCGGGCATACAGCTTGCCGTCCATCAGCATCAGCTGTTCGCCGGGAACGCCGACGATGCGCTTGACCAGGGGATCCGCCTTCAGCTCCCCGTTCTCGTCGGTGTTGGTCTTCACGAAGGTCAGCGTCAGCATGTACAGGAACTGGGACATGAAGGTCTTGACCTCGCTCTTCCTGTCGTCGCTGTAGTGGGGGTTCCTGAACACGACGATGTCGCCCCGCTTGTACTTCTGCATATAGGGCAGGCTCACCTCGCTCAGCGGGAACTTGGGCCCCGCCAGGGTCTTGAAGACGGCAACCCGATCCTTTATGAGGAATGTCGGAACCATGGACTCGGAAGGAATCTCGTACAGCTGGAACAGGAATATATTCAGCAGGATGATCCAGAACACGGCCTGGACCAGGGCATCCACCCACTCGAGCAGCTCCACCCCCAGCCTCTTGAGCGCCGTGGAACCGGAAAAGGGGGGCTTCTGCAGCCCGTCCACGTAGGCAGCCCACTCGGAGTTCACCTGTGCCAGCCGGGCCCCGCCCAGCAGGCGCAGGATGGCAAAGGTCAGGACCACCAGGGCAAGCCAGGTAAGGCAGCTGAGCAGGTCAAAGAAATACGGCAGGCCCGAAGCGCCAGACCGCCGTATGACGAAGGCGGCGATGAACACGAACGGCTCGTACTGCAGCATGCGGATTATGGCAGGCAGCAGCGCAAACTCGTTTTTCTGAACCAGCCTCTTATAGGAAAAATAACCTGAGAGCAGCGTGAAGAGCAGCGCCAGGGGAAACGCCAGCACGGAAATGTCGAAAGCCGTCGGTATGTTGAGCAGCGAAAAAAAGCACGACAGGAAAAAGTTGGCGAGGATTAATCTTACAAAACTCTTCATAGGGAGAGTATAACGGATTGATACTATATGCTCAACCCGTTGCCGACCCTTTCTCCGGCAAGCAGGCTGAGCAGTTTATTGTGCAGTAAAAACTAGCGGGAGGATATCTCGCTGGAGGCCCTGAGCTTCCAGTAGTCCTCCGGCTCGTACTGGGCGAGGATGGCAAAGAGGGCGTCCGAGAACTCGACCTGCCCATAGCTCCTGGATATCTTGGCCAGGCTGAAGAACAGCTCCCAGATGTTGTTGTCATTGCCCCAGTCTATTATGTCCCCATACATGGAGGACTTGGCCAACAGGTCCACAAAACCGTTGTAGGAATAGTCAATCATCCTGTCCTTCAGGATGTCCTCTATCTTGCTCACGGCAGCCACCGCGCCAAGGGCGGCACAACGGAGGGCCTTTTCCGTCTGGTTGATACCGCTGTAATAGACGGAAAGCTTCTCGAGGGCCTGTATTGAAATATCGTTGTCGCTCCTGTACAGGAGGAAGAACTTTTCCACGGCCTGGTCCGAAGAGCCCTTCCCGCCTTTCGTCTTCCCATCGTTGATGAGGCGGACCAAAGCCTTCATGAAGCCTTCGTCCCTGTACAGCCTGTCGTCGGCAAGGACGGCAAGCAGCATCTTCTCATATTCAGGCCCGTCTTCCCTAAAATCGGCCAGATCGGCAAGCTCGTAGAGGATGTCGTACTTCACGTCGCCTATGTCCAGGCGCTTGATGTTGTCGTAGGCCTTGCCCAGGTAGTCCCCGGAAAGCTCAAACTCCCCTTCAAGCTTGTATATCTTCCCAATCAGGAAGTCCGCCTCCGGATACAGGTAGTCCTTTTCCACCCACGCCTTCAGTTCGGAGAACTTGCCATGGAAGAAGTCGGAACCATACAGCTTCAGCTTGGCGTTGATGACGTAGACCGCATTGTCGTAGCCCCGCTCCTTCAGGACGGGAAGCAGCTCGTCCAGATAGTCGCCGACCTTGCGGACCTTGGAGCTGCGCTGGGTCTGGTCCAGTGCAAGCTTTTCCCAATCGGCGACCTGCTTCTTCTTCTCCTTGGCCTCCTCCGCCAGGGCCAGGGCGCGGCCATAGTCATTGGAACAGAAGGCATTTTCCGCCTGCTTAAGGACAAACCAGTAGTCGTCCCCCGGAATCTTCCCGGAAGAAAGCGAGAAGGCAGGGACAAGGAATACAGAAAAAAGGACCGCACAAACAATATATCTAAAGGCTTTCATTCAGCTTGACACTCCAATAATCCAATTCAATAATCGGCAAAAAGTTACCCGCCTATTAGGCAAAATTGCCCCTGCCGCGGGGGAAGCGCCGGACGCGGACGGGCCGCCACAACAAGACGGGGCCGGCCAGCCTACTTCCGCAGCCAACCGTCCCCCTCCTGGTAGGAGAAGGAATCCTTCCGCCCCACCTCCTCCAGGCCGTCCCTGTCCATCTCCTTGCCGTTGTAGCTCCGTATGCCGCTGATGCTGAACGAGTAGGGAATGCTCACGGTTCCGCCGATGACCATCCGCACGACGGTCCCCTCCTTATTGAAGGTCAGCTTCACCGGTCCCTCCACGGCCTTCCCGTTTATCACTATGTTCTCGTTTTTGATGGACCTGGGGTCAATCCCCTGGTTGAAGCTTATGTCTATCGTCAGAATGTCCCCGTCATAGAGGGAGGAAAAAGCTTCCATATATAAGTCGTCGCTTTGGACAGGCTTGCGCTGCCCCCGGTAGCTCCAGAAGTCCTGCTTCGTCACGCCAGAGCCACCAGACTTGAAGCCTCCCTCCCCTCCCCGCTCCCCCTTGGACTGGGCAAACGCCACCGTACAGCCGACGGCCCACAACACAAGGACGGCAGTAAAAAGTCTCCATCTGCTCATGATATTCAGCTCCTTTTTCTAAAACAATTATAGCAGAGAAAAGTAAAAAGAAAAGCAGTTTGAGATAAGACTTTTCT
>JAILON010000082.1 GCA_024690865.1 Treponema sp.
CGAAATAGGCCCGCTCCCGCGCCGCAAGGAAGAAGAACAGACAGCCGACAAGGATGCAGCCCAGCTTCGCGCCGAACCGGGGATTGCGCTTGACGGCAATGAAGAGGATGAGAAGCAGGACGATTACGCCGACAATCAGCCCCGTCTTGAACTGCCCGTCGTCCTTCAGCTTCTTGTTGAACTTTTCCACGTACTCCGTGGAGCGGCTGACCGTGCCGCCAGAGTCCCCGCCGGAAGAGTCCGCAGCACCAACCGTACCAGACGCACCAGCAGCATCCTCGTCCCGGGCTGATGCCTTGGAACCGGGTACCACGATGCACGTCACATAGACACCGCCAGTCGCATCGCTATGGGAGAAAGAGACCGTACAGCCCGTTATCCCCGCGGGAACCTTATAAGTGAGCGACGCGGATTTTTTGCCCCGCCCGCCCGCAGATTTCATGCTCTTGCCGTCGGACAAGCCCCTGTTGTCAACCAGCTGGATATAAGGGTATTCCGTGGGACTGCTGCATGAGAATTTGAGGTTTGCTCCTTCGGGCACCTCATACTGATACATCTTCATCCCGTCGGACTCGCTCTTATTGCTGACAGTGCCGCCCGAGAAGGAGTATTTTATGGATTCCCCGCCTCCAAGGTCGAGCGTTCCTTCTACGCTTTCCGCATGCACCATGAAGGCTCCCGCAGTGAGCATCATCAAAAGGCTTGCAACGGCGAGCCTCTTATTCCTGTTTGCCATATACATATCCTCCGTAAAAAAATCTATTATACTATCTATTATGCAGATGACTGCCATCAGGCAGGCATCTTACCACTTGCTGGACTTCAGCCCTTTTTCCAGGTTTCCGTCCGACGAAACATAGGAATTCTGCATCCTATAGGTATGTCCCTCATAACCGCCCTTCGGGGCAAGGACAGCCTCAGCCTCCCCCACATCCAGCCGGTTCGGTGTCTGCCCAATCATGTCATCGATGATGGCACCATCGTTGTAGACTTCCTGCGGAATGGAATCGGGCGCTCCATGCTGCATTGCCCCCGTGTTCTTCCACTTGGTCTGCTCCAGGACCTTGCTGCTGGCCCTCATGCCCTCGCGCTGGAGCCCGGTTCCCTTGACAAGGTTCTGGAACTGCCTGGAGCACTTGGATAAGTCGCCCGGAATCCCCGTCTCCGCATACCGCCGGTAGTATGTCTCCATCTCCTTCAGCAGGGCTTTTTTCTCTGCCTCGGACATCTTCCCGAGGCCGCCCATAAGCTTCCCCTGCTCATAGAGGTTACGCATCTTGTAGCCCAGCGTGTCGGCAACCTTGCCCCTGTTGCCCGAGCTTATGGCGTTTTCCATCGCCTTGGACTTGTCAATAACCTTCTCAACCTCATGGAGGAATTCCCTGTCGCTCGCGTCCTGGCACACGTGCTGCATGTGCATCTCGCTCATTAAGGAAGCCTCCTCCGGGCTTGCATACTGAATGCCGTTCCTCCGGCAGAATACCTGATGATACACGTCATGCACCTCATTCTGCTTGAGCGGAACCCACTCGCCGTTGACGAATTCCTCCACCGTGACATCCAGATCGTGCCTGAGCGCCTTGCCGGTACGCAGGGCATCCTTGCTTTTGGACGACACGCTTCTGAACCGCAGGTTGCTGGGGTTCTTCCGCAGAGTCCGTGCGAGCGTGGCGAGGGTCTCCTCCTGCACGGGGTTGTAGATGAGGCGGTCCTGAGCGAGGTTGAAAATCCTGCGCAGTTCCCTGCCTTCCGCACCTTCCATTTTTGCCAGCTGCTCCACGGCATGGGGATCCCGCATCATGGCAAGAATCTGTTCCTTGAGGCCTTTCCCTTCTCCATTGCCCAGCTGCTTGGCAAGCCGCTGGAAGTCCTTGACGCTCTTGAATCCGTTCAGGCTGCCTATCTGGTCGGCCATACTCATGAGCTCCTGGTCAAGGGTCTTTTTCATGGCGCGGATTTCGGCAGCGGTCAGCTGGGAATTCCTGATTCCGTTCGCCACGGCCTGGTTCGTCTGGTTCGCCGCATTGTTCCATCTCTTGAAGAAGTTTCTGGGATCAAGTAGCTTAACCTTCTCGACCGTATTCTGCAGGCTCTTGCTTATGCCTTCGGTCAGCCCCCTGACCTCGGTCTTGACAGCCCGCGTCATGTAGCGGCCTGCGGCACGCGTCGTCTTGCCAAGACCCGATATCGCCTTGCCCAGGACAACCTTGTTTCCTCCGAGCGCAGCTTTGCCGACATTGTACGAGGCTTTGCCGACATGCAGCAGGGCCTTGCTGCCCTTGACGAACACGAGCTTCGCCGCCCCCGGCGCGCAGGCGAACGCGGCGGCAAACAGGACGGGAACGGAACCTGCCGTCATCTGTCCCATCACCGTGCGTTCCTCCGGCAGCCGCACTTTGTTGTACTCGTGCACGGCGGACGCGACATCCATAGGCAGGAACACGAACTCGCTTGCGCCCGCCGACAGAACGCCTATGGTTATCCGTGCGAGAATTCCGGGAATCGTGCTGCTCCGCTCCCTGAACGTATCCAGTATCGCATCGAAATAGGTGAAGTTCGTCGCGTATTCGTTCGCAATCCTTTGCGCCCGCTCAAGGTAGCCCTGTTTCTCGTCAATCCGTGCCCTGAACGTCTCCCATATAATCGATGTCTGGTCCTCGGCGTAACCGTATTCGGGGTCATAGCTCTGCCAGTGCAGGGTCGCCGTGTTGTAAGCCCAGAAAATCGCCTCGTCCAGCCAGGCGTTGTTCTCCCGCATGTAGTTGATGATGACCTCCATGCGCCGCTCAATTTCCGCGTCCTTCGCCTTGGCAGCGGTGATTTCCTCGAACGTCCGCCGCCGCTGGCTTCTCAGGAGGACCTGCTTGACGCATTTGAACGTCTGCTTGTCCTCGCCCTCTCCTGTATCAGCCTCCGCAATCATGTACGCGACGAGCCGGGCAGGAGAGCGGAGGAATTCATGTCCGCAGAAGAATTCGCAGGTTGACATGCCGCCCGTCCTGTCGCTCACGCGCATGACAATGCCCAGCTTTTCGGCTGTCTGTGCCGTGTCAGGCTCTCCTTCAAGCTGAGAGGTCTCAAACATGCACTCGCCGTCCTGTATGTCCGCATCCTGCGGCCGCACGGACGTAAAGCTGACCCTGGGTGATGCGGATGTCTGCACGATCGCACCCGTCTCCCTGTCAATCGTCAGGATCCATGCCTTTGCCTCGGTCTTTGCCGACTGGAGGGACTCCAAATCGTAGAAGCCCATCTCGTTCTTCACGGCACCGGGCTTAGGCTCGCCGTAGCAGTTCACTGCGTCCAGAGAAATATACAATCCCTCGGTAACGCGGTTCACCTTTATGGAGCCGTATGCATTCAGCTTGCCGTCGGTCGCGCTCACATACAGCGTCTCGGTGGAGCAGGTTCCGGGTATTCCCGCCTTGCTGTTCACATCCTTTATAATCGCAGCGTACAGGCCCTGCTCCGCCGTTTCGGGCGTGGTGGCGACGTTCACTTCGTAGCTGGACAGCTTACCCCCCGACATGTATGCGGTTATCTCCGTCGTCTCAAGGTTCATCCCTTCGACCTTGAATTCCAGCATTTCCTCCGGCTCATAGAGGGCCGGCAGGGTGAGGCTTTCCTGGGAGAACTTGATGGTCGGCTCGCTGATATTGAATACGGTTTCCCGTGTGACGTCGCCGCCTTCGCCCGAATACTGGAAGCTGAGGATACCCTCTGCCTTGTAGTCCTGCTCCGGGACGGACACGACGGCAACTTTGTACCTGCCGTCACGGCTCATGCCACCGTCCTTGACGATAAGGCTTCCGTCGGGGGAGAAGCACCGCATCTGTGCGGTCAGGTCAGGACGCTCTGTCTCGTTCCCTTCTCCGTCCACCATCGAGAGGCGGGCATATACTTCCCGTGCCGCACCGCCAAGGGCAAGCGTGTCGCCGAAGTCCTTCTTGAGCCGCATTCTGAGGAAGCGCCGCTTCTTGCGCTCATCATCGTCGAGTGGCCCCGTTTCTCCGGCAGCTCCTCCGGCAGCAAAGCTGCCAACAGCCCCGCCCACGACTGCGGCAGTTCCTGCTGCCAGTCCTTCCACGATGAACGAAGGGAAGTCAACGCCCTCGTCCTCCCCGGCCTCCTCGGAGGCATACCGCTTGTCCACGAGGTTGGCCTTTAAGCCTTCTGTCCAGGAATCCACGACGACTATCTCGGCGAGAGAAAGGCTCGCCCCTCCGATAAACTGATTGTACAGACCCTCCGCTTTCTGCAAGGTCTTCTTGCTGCCGAGGACAAGGAAGGTCAGCACCGTATGGGTCTTCCACGGGGTTTCTGACGGGATGACCCAGTCCGTCAAATCGATGTTGACAATATAAAAGCGTCCGAGGACGTTTGACGGGTCAGGCGTGGATGCAGCTTTTCTAAAAGCCTCCTGTTCCTCCTGCGCCCGCCGTATGTTCTCCTGATAGGAAGTCAGCTGCGACAGCTTGAACGATGATTTGCAACTGTCGCAATGCAGGCTCCGCACCTCGTCGGATGAAAGCCTGGCCCCGCAGTTCGGGCACGTGTCCTCGCGGCTGCCGCCGGACGACCTGCCGACTGAATCCAGCGCATTCTGGTTCGGTCCCTGGAGGTCTATTGTCTGGATATATGCGGGAAGCCCCCAGACGCTCGTTTTCTGCACGCGGCTGGCATCGCTCCCGAATGCCTCGCCGAATGTCTGCTCCTGATCGAATGTCCTTACGACGCATGCCCATGCGATGCCTTCATCCGATAGGGAAGCTTCGGGCAGGGCCGGGAGGGGCAGGTAG
>JAILON010000092.1 GCA_024690865.1 Treponema sp.
CCGCGATGATCATGTTTATGTGGCCCAAGGAATTCTCGTTCCGGGTCTTTATGCCCTCGAACACGGCAAACTCCTTGGCATAGCCACCGGACGAAGACAGGTCGTTCGTAAGGTTGTCCAAGTATGCCGAAACCTGCTCAAACGAGTCCAAGGCCACGGACAGCTGCTTCTGGTTCTTCTTTATGGAAAAGTCCCCCTCCAGCGAGAGGCCCTTCAAGACGGTCATGTAGTCCGTAAAATGCTTGCGCACGAAGTAGTTCACGAAACCGATGGAAAGGGAGTTGACGGGCTTGGCACCCGTCCACAGCTTTTCCCAAGGCCGGCAGGGGAACTGGGGGAAGGACGTCTGCTTGAAGTACTCGTACAGGAGGCCCTTGAGCCGCTCCTTCTCGCGGTCGGCCCGCCAGTTCTTGAGCCGCTTCTCAAAGCTCTTCTTCATGAAGTCGGAGAACTTCTCCAGCCAGTCCTCCCCGCCCCCGGACGGCTGGGCCACATAGAGGTAGTTGTTCAGTACTATCTTGGCCATCTTCTCCATGGGAACGTTGCTCGCGAACATCTCGATTATCGCAATCTGCGACGATGCGAGGGCGCGGAAATTCTTTTCCCTCAGCGCGTTGCCGTCGATCTCCGAAAGGTTGGGATCTTCCGCCGTGTCCTGGAGGAAGAGGACAAAGGCCCCGATGAGCCGCTCGTCTATGTGCACGTAGTTGCACATCACCCGGGCAAACTCGTCTATGTCGCCCCGCATCTGGCTGAACAGGCAGACGTAGGTCTGGTCCTGCATCGCAGAAAAGCGCCGGATGATCCTGTCGAACGGAATCTTCACGAAGCTCCCCAGCCAGCAGAGCATCTGGGCATACTGGTACATCTCCCGCTGGTTTTCCATCCCCAGGGAGCACAGGCCTTCCAGCAGGGTCTGCCGGAGCTCCTTTATGCTGCTTTCCTCCAGCGGCTCCGAAAAGGGGTACTGGTAGGGGTCGGAGTCGGTCTCGATCTCCTCCACGATGCCCGGCATGAGGATTTTGGAAAGCTCCACGTAGAAGTAGCCGGGATTGCGGTCAAAAATCTTCAGGTAGGGCCTGAAGAAATCCGCGGCCTTGGCCAAGAGGAGCAGCTTGTCGTAGAACGAGTTGAAAAGCACCTTGCGCCGGTAGATGAGGAGGTCGGGGAAGTGCCGCTCTATGTCGTGCGCAAGCTCCGACACGAGGACCTCGTTGTAGATTTCTTCTACAGACATCTCGCTGAACAGGGACTTGAACCATATCCAGAAACGGCGGAAAACGGTCTCCTTCTTCAGCTTCAGGGCAAATTCCTGCCGCTCCTCCTCGACGACGCTGACGTCCTTCCGCTTCTTTTGCGTCAGGCCCGCCTCCTCCTCCTGGGAATCGGGCCCCTTGATCTTGTCCAGCATATCCTTCCGTTCATTGGAAGAGATTCCTTGGGCAAGCCTGTCAAAAGTGCCGTTGTTTTTTACATTTCCTTCATTATTTTTCTTATTGTGTGCCATGGCCGTATCTTTATTTTCGCATTAAAAGGCAAACTTGTAAAGTCATTTTTGTACCTATGGGACCCGGACATTCCGGCCCCCCTTTATCTTTCTCCCACAACATGCTATAAAGGAGGCGTTGAAGGATTGAGTGTGAAGGACTGATATGAAGAAGATAAGCATCCTGGTGCCCTGCTACAACGAGCAGGACAACGTAATGCCGATGGGCACGGCCCTGACCCAGCTCATGCAGGAAAAGCTTCCGGGCTACGACTATGAGATCATTTTCATAGACAACGACTCGACTGACGGGACGCGGGCACTGCTGCGCCAGATGTGCGCCAAAGACAAGAAGATAAAGGCCATATTCAATGCCCGCAACTTCGGCCAGTTCAACTCCCCCTACTACGGCCTCTACCAGACGGAAGGAGACTGCACGGTCATGCTCTGCTGCGACTTCCAGGACCCCGTGGACCTCATTCCCAGCTTCGTCCAGAAGTGGGAGGAAGGGGCAAAAATCGTGGCGGGAATCAAGACGGAAAGCGACGAGAACCACCTGGTCCGCTTCCTCAGGACCTGCTACTACAAGATCATACACCGCATGTCCGACGTGGAGCAGATAGAACACTTCACAGGCTTCGGGCTCTACGACAAAAGCTTCATAAAGGTGCTGAAGGACCTGAAGGACCCCACTCCCTTCCTGCGCGGCATCGTGGCCGAGTTGGGCTTCAGGCGGGTCAACGTCCCCTACCGGCAGGCCCGGCGGCGGGCCGGAAAAACCCACAACAACTGGTACTCCCTCTTCGACGCGGCCATGCTCAGCTTCACCTCCTATACGAAGGTGGGCCTGCGCTTCGCGACAATCGGCGGCACCCTCATTTCCATCGTCAGCGTGGGCGTGGCCATCTTCTACACCATATACAAGTTCCTGCACTGGAAGACCTTCAACGCGGGAATGGCCCCCCTGATTATCGGCGTGTTCCTCTTCAGCGGCATACAGACCTTCTTCATCGGCTTCCTGGGCGAGTACATCATGGCCATAAACAACCGCATCATGAACCGCCCCCTCGTCATAGAGGAGGAGCGGATAAACTTCGATTGACTATAAAATGACTATAAAAAAGGAAGCCCCCGCACAGACCGTAGCTCTGTCGGGGGCTTTTTTGTTTTGGGACCGCCCTTGCAGGCAGTCTCCGTAGTCCTACTCTTTCACACCGCCGGCAGTGGCACCGGAGATGATGCTCCGAGAAAGGAAGAGGTAGACGATGATAAGCGGCACGATGGCAAGACAGATCATCATGTACACCTGTCCCATGTCAAACTTCTGGTAGTCGGCGGAACGTAACTGGGCTATCAGAATAGGGATGGTCTTCTTCTCCTTGGTGGAGATGACCAGCTGCGGGACGAAGTAGTTGTTCCACGAGCTGACGAAGGCGAAGATTGCCTGGACGGCGATGGACGGCTTCATCATCTGCAGGACGATCGTGTTGAAGGTGCGGAACTCGTTGCAGCCGTCAACGCGGGCCGCCTCGACGATTGAATAGGGCAGCGTGGACTCCATGGCCTGGTAGATGTAGAAGAAGACGATAGGGGCCGCAATGGACGGGATGTAGAGCGCGGCGAGCGTGTCTATCATTCCAAGCTTCGTGATGAGCTTGATGAAACCCAACGTAGAAACCTGGGCAGGAACCATCATGACTGCGAGGATGAAGCGGAAGCTGAACTTTCGCCCCTTGAACCGGTACATGTAGATTCCATACGCCGTCATAGACGAGAAGTAGGTCGTCAGCACAGCGCACATGAACGACACGAAGACGCTGTTTATAAGGGCAGGAACAACAGGATTGTTGTCGTTGCTCATCATCTTGGTCAAGTTCTGCACGAAGAAGACTCCAGGGATCGCCGAGAAGCCCTTCTGGATGTCGGCATGGCCACGAGTCGAGTTTATAATAAGGATAAAGAAGGGGAACAGTGACAGGAACGCCAAAATTATCAAGACGGTGTATGCCACAAACCTTCGGATTGCCAATGAAGTGCTCTGACTTTTCATCTAGCGCCTCCCGTTTGAATTTGAGTACTGCTTCATCGTAGAAGAATAGACTATCGCGCTCAAGATAGCGGTGACGATGAAGGTAAGGAACGAAACCGCACCGGCCATTCCGTAGTTCTTGCTGCCCAAATGGTTGTTCAAGTACATGATGATCGTCATCGTGGTGCGGTTGGGCTGGCCCGTTCCGTTCGTAAGGATCTGGGGAACGTCGAACATCTGGATACCTCCAATCATTGAGGTGATGAGGACGTATACGAAGATAGGCAGAAGGAGGGGCATCGTTATCTTGAAGAAGATTCCCAGCGGGGAAGCTCCGTCAATGCGGGCAGCCTCAAAGAGGCTCTCGTCTATTCCCATGATTCCAGCCATAAGGAGGATCGTCGTGTTTCCATACCACATCAGGAAGTTCATCGCGGCAACGAGCGTCCTCGCCCAGCCTGTCGAAATTAGGAAGCGGATGGGCTCCTGCGTCCAGCCGAGCGACATGAAGATTGAGTTCATAGGCCCGTTGTCCGAAAAGAGCGTGAAGAAAAGCATAGCAAATGCCGAGGCCATAATCAGGTTGGGCATGTAGATGATCGTCTTGAAGAACTGCTGGCACTTGAGGCGCAGGCCCGTGTCTGTAAACCAGACGGACAGGATGAGGGAAATCAGTATCTGCGGAATGAACCCAAGCACCCACATGATGATGGTGTTCCCCGTATACTTGAGGATGTTGTTCTCTGCGCTGACGTCCAAGACTTCCTTGAAGTTGGCAAGTCCAATGAAGTTAGGCCCAACGGTCATGAGCCCGACGCGGTAGTTCTCGAAGAAGCTGTTCACCAAGGTGGAAATCAGCGGAATCAGCGAGAAAATAGTGTATACGATAAAAAATGGGGCTATAAAAAAATAACCCCATCGGTCGTATTGCACTGTGTGCTTTTTCTTTTCTTTTGCCATACGAATCCCCTAATAAAATCTTTTACATAGGCCGTACAACTACAACGTTGTAGCTGACCTTTATTCCAGAATACCACAGATTTGCAGGAAGTCAAGCATTTTTTCGTAAAAAAAAGCAGGAGGCGGACATGTTTTTTAGCTCAACAAAGCCTTTTTTAGGCAAACGTACGGCAGCGCATGGGGCAAAACCGCAGGGCACGCCCGGCGCAGCCTGTGGATAAAATTTTGCCGTATTGTAATTTTTTTGTTACAATATTGTAAATCTTCTATTACAATATTGTAAATTTCCCGTTACAATATTGTAAATTTCCCGTTACAATACTGTGCGGAAGAATTTGCAGGCAGGAAGGTGTTTTATGCGTTCCCGATGCATGGGAAACGTATAGCCTTGACGCTACGGCCCAACGGGCGAGGCGGTTCCCGCTGGGTGTCCCCATACGTTTCCATAGAAAGCTTTCCCCTTAAAAACTGATTTCTGTGTGAAACTCCCGCCCTTGACAGCCCGCCCCTCCCCCGCTAGAATTCTGCCCATGATAGGCATAGTCGATTACAACGCCGGAAACATCCGAAGCGTGGAGCACGCGCTTGAATACCTGAAAGTCCCCTTCGTCCTGTCCAAGAACCCCACGGACCTTGCGGACGCGGACAAAATCATCTTCCCCGGAGACGGGGACGCGGCCTACGCCATGGCGGAGCTGAAGAAGACGGGCTTCGACAGCTTCCTCAAGGACAAGATGGCGGCGGGAACGCCCATCCTGGGCATCTGCATCGGGGCGCAGATCGTCTTTGACTGGAGCGAGGAAGGGGACACCCCCTGCCTGTCGCTCATTCCCGGCAAGATACGGCGATTCTCCAGTATATGGAAGGAACGCCAGCCCGACGCCGACGAGCACGAGCGGACGGCCATGCTGAAGAACGGTCTCAAAATCCCCCACATGGGCTGGAACGACGTGAGCTTCTGCAACGGGGGAACCCACCTCTGTGCGGGCATAGACGACCACTCGGACTTCTACTTCGTCCATTCCTACGTCATACAGCCGGAGGACCCGGCGCTCATAAAGGGCTACAGCGACTACGGCTGCATGGTCCCCGCCATCGTGGAGAAGGGCAACCTGACGGTCTTCCAGTTCCACCCGGAGAAGTCCGGCGAGAAGGGGCTCAAAATCCTGAAGAACTTCGCGGAGGGGGAAAGCAATGCTTAAGAAAAGGATAATCATCTGCCTGGACGTGAAGGACGGACGCACAACGAAGGGCGTCAAGTTCAAGGACAACAAGGACATAGGCGACCCCGTGGAGATGGCCGCCGAGTACTACCGGCAGGGCGTTGACGAGCTGGTCTTCTACGACATCATGGCGAGCGCGCGGGGCAAGAAGCCCATCCTGGACCTCATCGCAGCGGTCGCGAGCCAGGTCTTCATCCCCTTCTGCGTCGGAGGGGGCATCGCGACGCTGGACGACATACGCGGCATCATCATGGCGGGGGCGGAAAAGGTCTCGCTCAACTCGCAGGCGGTCAAGAACCCAGACCTGATACGGCAGGGGGCGCGGGTCTTCGGCAACCAGTGCATCGTGCTGGGGATGGACGCGGCCAGGGACGAGGCCATGCCCTCCGGCTACCGGGTCTACCTGAACGGCGGGCGCGTCGCGACCGACCGGGACGCGCGGGAGTGGGCGCAGGAGGCCGTCTCGCTCGGCGCGGGCGAAATCGTGCTCAATTCGATAGACGCTGACGGCACCCGGAACGGCTACGAGATGAACTTGACGCGGATGATAAGCGAGGCGGTGGAAGTGCCGGTCATTGCCTCAGGCGGGGGCGGAACGCCTGACCACCTGGCCGACGTACTCAGCGAGGGCAAGGCGGACGCGGCCCTCATCGCCTCCATGGTGCACTCGGGCGAGTACACGGTGGGCAGCATCAAGGCGGCCCTGCGCGACAAGGGCATCGCCGTCAGGGACTAGGATCTGCCCACGGAGGACAGCGACATGGGAATCTACCTGAACCCGAACAACGAGAACTTCACGAGGACGACCAAGCGGGAAATCTACGTGGACAAGACGATGATGATCAGCGTGCTGAACGGCTTCATGGAAGTTGACAACACCTACATCTGCGTGTCCCGTCCCCGCCGCTTCGGCAAGACGATTGCGGGTAACATGCTGTCAGCCTACTACTCCAAGGGCTGCGACTCGCGCGCTCTCTTTGCCCCATTCAAAATAAGCGGGGACCCGAGCTTTGAGTCCAACCTGAACAAGCTGAACGTGATTAAAATCGACATGAACAGCGAGTACAGAAATACCCGGAATAAAGAAAGGCTCCTTGACAACCTGCAGGACAAAATCATCGGTGAGTTTTCAGCCCAGTTCACGGACTTTTCATTCACGGAAGATAATTCCGTCGCGGACTGCATCCTCAAGGCCTACTCCCAGAAAGGGGAGAAGTTCGTCATCATCATAGACGAATACGACGTACTCGTGCGGGAAAGCGTCAGCCAGCAGCTCTTCGGGCAGTACCTGGACTTCCTGAACGGCCTGTTCAAGAGCGACACCCTGCGCCCGGCAATCGCCCTCGCATACATCACGGGCATCCTTCCGGTGGTGCGCGACCGCATCCAGTCCAAGCTGAACAACTTCGACGAGTATACGATACTGGACGCAGCGGAACTCGCGGAGTTCATCGGCTTCACTGCACCGGAGGTACAGTCCCTCTGCAATCAGTACGGCGTGGACTACGAGGAGTGCCGGAGATGGTACGACGGCTACCAGCAGCACGGCTTTGAGATTTACAACCCGGAGTCAGTGATTAAGTGCATCCAGAAGAAGAGCTTCGACAACTTCTGGAGCAAGACCTCGACATACGCGGTCATCTCC